>NZ_AZRI01000012.1:0-167736 GCF_002895585.1 Petrotoga sp. 9T1HF07.CasAA.8.2
AAAGATATGGTTACTTCCCCAGGAGGCACAGCAATTAAAGGAATAGAAGTTTTAGAATCTCATGGTTTACGAGGTATCCTTATGGACGCAGTAAAAGAAGCAACTATAAGGTCAAAAGAACTTAATTCACAAAGGGGTGTGGATGTTGATTGAAAGGTACTCTCTTTCTCCAATTAAAGACATTTGGACTTTAGATGCCCAGTATAAAAGATGGCTTGAAGTAGAAATAGCTGTAATAGAAGCCTTTGAAGAACTTAACCTTGCTCCCAAAGGCACATCCCAAAACATTCGACAAAAAGCAAAATTAGACGTTCAAAAAATATTAGACACAGAAAAAATAGTGGATCATGACGTGATAGCCTTTATAAAAGTGGTAACTGAAGACATGGGAGATGAGGCAAGATACTTTCACAAGGGTTTAACATCATCAGATGTTGTCGATACAGCTTTATCCTTAGCTATAAAAAGAGCAGGAGAGATTATTCTTGATGAGCTAACTCAATACATAGCTAACCTCAAAAAATTAGCTGTGGATCATAAGTATACTATTATAGTTGGAAGAACCCATGGGGTACACGCTGAGCCAACATCTTTTGGATTAAAAATTTTAGGATTTGTTGCGGAAGAAGAAAGAAACAAAGAAAGATTAGAAAAGGCTATAGATAACATTTCCCAAGGAAAACTCAGCGGGGCGGTTGGAAATTATGCTAACATAGAACCAAAAGTAGAGGAAATCGCTTTGAAAAAACTCAATCTCAGACCTTGTAAAGTATCTACTCAAGTTTTACCAAGGGATCTTCACGCTGAATTTTTCAGTGTTTTAGCTATTATAGGAAGCAGTATAGAAAGACTTGCCATAGAAATCAGGCACCTTCAAAAAACAGAGGTCCTGGAAGTAGAAGAACCTTTTAAAAAAGAGCAACGGGGCTCTTCAGCGATGCCACATAAGAAAAACCCCATATTGTGCGAAAGGTTGACCGGGATGTCAAGAATGCTAAGATCTTATCTGTCTTCTGCTTATGAAAATATCTCCTTATGGCACGAAAGAGATATTTCTCATTCGTCTGTAGAAAGGGTGTTTATACCGGATGCAACCATGCTTACTTACTATATGTTGAATAAAGCAAATTACTTAGTTGAAAACTTAGTGGTTCACAAAGATAGAATGAAAGAAAACATAGAAAAATCGTATAATTTAATTTATTCTCAAAGGGTGTTGTTGAAGTTAGTTGAATTAGGGGTAAGTAGAGAGGAAGCTTATAAAATAGTTCAAGAAAACGCGATGAAAGCTTGGAATGAAAGGCGTGATTTTAAAGCAATTTTATTGGAAGATAATAGAGTAAAGGCAAAATTATCAGATAAAGAAGCATTTGAAGATATATTCTCACCTGATTATTATCTAAAAAATATAAATGAAATTTATGAAAGGTTTGAACTTTAGTAGAGGGCTGCAGGCCCATTCCTTAGAAGGGTGGGCAGCGGGGCGAAGGGGCGCTATTAAACAAGTTTTTAGAATTTTTAACAACGGTAAAAGTGCAAATAATGGAGGCGTAGATAATGAAACTAACTTTAAGTGATTTTGAAATTAAAATCCCAGATATCAAAATCGATAACACTTCAGAAATAAAAATTGGTTCTTATCAAGATTACACCATACAAACGGATGCTTGTGAAATTTTACAATTTGCCTTGGAAAGCAGTAACGATTCAAACAATGTTTTCTTAGTTGGTCCAAATCGTAGTGGTAGAAGAGGTATGACTCGAAAGATAATCGAAAGAATATCGTTAACTCAAAAAGCTCCTCAAGATCTTATGTATGTTTTTAATTTTAAGGAAGAAAAGAAACCCAAGTTGTTGAAACTGCCCGCCGGAGAAGCCAAAAATTTCAAATCTGAATTGCAATCTATTATTAATTCCTCTGTACAAGTTTTAAATAAAACGATGCAGACAGAAGAATTTCAACAAAGGTTAAGTTCGTTAGAAAAAGAATACAACGAGCAGAGGGAAAAATTGTGGTCAGATCTGAGAAAACAGGCTCAAGCTCTTGGTTTTATACTTGAGGCTTCTGAAAAAGGTATAGTGAGCGTTCCAGTGTACGATGGCAAAAAAATAAGCACCTCTGAGTTTGAAAATCTTCCGGAAGAGATAAAAGAGTATTTTCGAAAAAATTCCGAGAAGTTGCGAGAATTAATTGAAAAAACAATGGTAAAGATCACGGAGATGGATAAAGAATACTGGGAGGAAGTTAAAAACTTACGACGTTACTGGGCAGCTTTTAGCTTAGCTAAGCTTTTCGAACCCCTTGAAAAGAAATATCTCAAATATTCTGATGTTTTTGAATACCTTCAAAACTTGAAAGAGGACATAGCTTCTCACCTATCCCAATTAACTTCCGAAAATCAAAATCTAATAACTTATCTTAAAGAAAAAAGATACAATGTCAACATTATAGTGGATAATTCTTATCTACAAGGTGCACCTGTGATAGAAGAAGACAATCCTACTTTTTCAAATTTAGTTGGTAGAATAGAGTATTATTCCCAAATGGGACTCCTTCAAACGGATTTTACAATGATAAAATCTGGAGCTTTTCACAGGGCAAACGGTGGTTATCTAATAATGGAAGCAGAAAAAGTTTTAAGAAAACCTTACGCGTGGGAGGTAATTAAAAGGTTTTTATCGGAGAAAGAAGTAAAAATTGAAAATATTCAAACCGCTGAAGGCTATTCGAGTGTTGAAAGTTTGGAACCAGAACCTTTATCTTTAACCGTTAAAGTGATTCTCATAGGAGAAGAATGGGTGTACAATTTATTAAGAGTTTACGATAGCGAATTCGAAAAACTTTTTCCCATAAAATCACAATTTGACTATGAGGCAGAGTTAAGCAACGAGAATTTAAATAAATTTTTAGCTTTCTTAAGCAACACAGTGGAAGAAAACGATATCTCACACTTTACAAAAGATGCGATTGAAGAGATTATCAAGTACAGTTGTAGGATGAATGGAAACAACAAAAGGTTCTCTTTAAGATTGGGGGAAATTAAGAATCTACTAATAGACTCTTTCAACATTTCACGGAAAAATGGATCAAGCCCATACATAACCGCCAAAGATATAAAAGACACTATAAAGTTTAGAGAAAAAATGTTTTCCTTTCATAAGAAAAAATTATTTAATGCGATAAAAGAACAAAAGATTGACATAAGAACTGAAGGCTCTGAAGTCGGACAAATAAATGGATTGACTGTTTTGGATACAGGAGATTTCACCTTTGGGCATCCCGTCAAAATAACAGCAAAAAGTTACAGATCCTCTTCTGAAAAAATCATAAACATACACAGGGATATCGATTTAAGCGGGAAAATATACAAAAAATCCTCATTGATCATAGAAAACTATTTCAAACATAAATTTTCTTCTTTCATAGAAACAGGTTTCGGTGTATCTTTAAATTTTGAACAAGTTTATTCTATCATCGAAGGAGACAGCGCTACAATAGCAGAAACGCTGGCTTTAATGTCTTCCATAGCTAACATTCCATTGAAACAAAATATTGCCATCACCGGATCTATGAATCAAAACGGAGAAGTTTTGCCAGTTGGAGGAATAATCGAAAAAATTGAAGGATTTTACGACGCCTGTAAAAATCTCAATTTTACTGGAGATCAAGGGGTGATTATTCCAAGTAAAAATATCGATAATATCGTATTGAAAGACGAAATAAATGAAGATATACAAAATGGAAAGTTCCATATTTGGGCTATTGATAATATAGATGAAGGGATCGAACTAATGACAGATTACAAAGCAGGGACACCAAATGAAAACGGTGAATACGAAGAAGGCACATTTTATTACTATGTAAGTGAAAACCTCAAGAAATTATCAAAAGAGGAGAAAAAAGAAAAAGACGAAAAAGATAACAAATAGCTGTGATTAATTTTAAAATCCCCCATCGTATATAGATGGGGGATTTTAATTATAAACCATAAATTGCAGAAAACTTTTCTTTTATATACTCTACAAAATATTTGGGATTAAGAGTTTCACCTGTAACCTTTTTCAAAAGTTCTTCTGGTTCGTACATTTTACCGTACTTATGGACATTCTCAACCATCCAGTTCAAAACTTCTTTTGAATCTCCTTTTTCTATTTGAGATGGATAATCTTTTAGATCTTTTTTCAATTTTGAGAACAATTGAGCACTGTAAAGATTACCCAACATATATGAAGGAAAATAACCAAATTGTCCATTTGACCAATGAACATCTTGCAAAACACCTACTGCGTCGTTTGGCGGCACAATACCTAAATATTCTTTCATTTTATCGTTCCATACCGTTGGAAGTTCATTTACTTTTATTCTATCGTTTATCAGTGCTTCTTCGATTTCAAATCTCAGCATAATATGAAAGTTGTAAGTTACTTCATCTGCCTCAGTTCTGATGAAATCTTTTTTAACTATATTAACACCTTTATACAGCTCATCACTACTTATTCCTTCAAAAGATGGGAAAATATCTTTTAACTTTTTAGAAAAGAAAACCCAAAAATGAGGCCCTCTTCCTATAATATTTTCCCAAAATCTTGATTGGGATTCATGCACAGCCATAGAAGCACCTTCATCCAAAGGAGTCTCTGAAAATTCCTCAGGGATATGAAGTTCGTATAAAGCATGTCCACCTTCGTGCATAGTTGAAAATAAAGAATATCTCAAATCTTTGTTGTTGTATCTTGTTGTAATTCTTACGTCTTTTGGACCAATTTTTGTTGTGAAAGGATGAGCAGACATGTCCATACGTCCAGAATCGAAATCGAAATTCATAAATTTTAACGCTTCCAGGGATAACTCTTTTTGCTTATTTACGTCGAAATCTCCTTCAAAGAAATCGTATCTTGGTTCTTTTCCTTTTTCTAAAAGCTCTTGCATAAAAGGTAGTAGATGCTCTTTTAAGTAATTTATTGTACCTTTCACCGTTTCTGTTTTCACTCCAGGTTCGAATAAGTCTAAAAGAGCATCGTATCTATTTTTTTCATATCCCAAAGCCTCTGCTTGCTCTTTTTCTAAAGATACGACTTCTTGCAAATAAGGCTCAAATAAAGAAAAGTTATTTTCCTCCCTGGCTTTTTTCCAAAAATGACCTGCTTTTGAAGTCGTTTCGGCTAATTTTCTGACAAGCTGTGGAGGTAACTTTTTAAACTTATCGAAATCTTTCTTGGTTACTCTTACCATTGCTTGATCAATTTCACTCAATTCATCATAATTTTCCTTCTTTGAAAAATAATCCAAAAATTCACCCATCTGATCAGAAACAGACATTCTAAAAAGTGCCTCCATAAGTTCTCCCAAAGCTTTAGAACGATACTCAAAAGCATTGTTGGGAGCGTTAGTTTCTAAATCCCAGTGCATGAGTGCGATAGCCTGACTGTATCTTGAAATCTTGGCTTGAAACTCTTTAAATTCTTCCAATTTAGACATCTTTTTACCCCCTCTTACATAAATTTTTTCACTCTTTAGATATTCTAAAACTTGTTATAGCGCCCCTTTGCCCCGCTCCCCACCCTTAAGGATAAAGGAGTAACACTAATTTTGTTAGTTATCCTTATTATATCAGATTTCTTGAACTATCACAAAGTTTGCTGTATAATATTGTAACGACAACATAATTATACAAGAAACAAGATTTTCAAAATATAATCCATGGGGGTATATATGAAATATCTACTTACTTTAATTTCAGGTGTTTTAACCGGTTTGGCTATGCCGGGTAATTTATTTTCTTTTTTCATCTGGTTTTCATTGGTTTTCTTTCTTAGAAACATAGCCAGATCAAAAACTCATTATGAAAGATTACTTCATACGATAATATATTCCTCTTCCATGCTTGTAACTACTCTTTGGTGGCTGCTTCCTACTTTGTCTAAAAATATACCCCAAATTTTAAAAAATTATTCTCCAATAGTAGGTTTTTTTGGATACGTTGGAATGATAATACTTTTAATGATACCTTACCTCATCATTTGGCTGTTATCAGAACTTTACCATCGAAAAGATAGGCAATACAATTATCTTTCATTGGTTTTTTTCTATTCTTTTGCCTACACTGTTGCGGAAATTTTGAGGGGTTTTGGAGATTTGGCTTTTATGGGAGGAAATTTATCCTACGCCCTTTACGATCATACAGGGATAATACAAATCGCCTCAATTATAGGGTCTTTTGGTCTAACTTTTATCATAGTTTTTGTCAATGCCCTGATTGCTTTCGATAATTCACGTGATAAGGTATTTAAAATTCTTGCTATATTTACTACTATATACATTTCTAACTTTGCTATAGTGAGGTATCTACCTCCCATTAATGGCACAAACGATTCCATAAAAGTTGGAGTCGTTCAAACGAATGTTCCTCAAGAGATAAAATACTCCTCAAATCCAATACAAGATTATTCAACTTTTTCTAAGAATATCGAAGAATTTAAAAATAGGGATGTGGATGTAGTAGTTTTTCCAGAATCAACTTTTCTTGAAGACATCTCAAAATCAGAAATAGAAAGTCAAATGGTAAGAGACATTCAAAACTTATACAAACCTGTAATATTAGGACACCCAAGGATAGGAAACGATAACCATTTTAACTCTGCCTGGGTATATAACCCACATGGGAGTATTGAGGGTATCTACGATAAGGTTAAATTAACACCATTTGCCGAATTTTTACCGTATGAAACTATATTTGGAAACTTTGATGTTTTTAGATTATTAAACTATTATACTCCTGGGGAAGATTACCTAACCTTTTCATTGAACGAAACTGATATTGGAGTACAAATATGTTTTGAAACCTATTTCCCGGAAGTCTCAATTAATCAAGCTAAGAATGGAGCAAATTTATTGATTGCAATATCTAACGACGGTTGGTTTAATTCAAAAACCGGCCTGTTTCAACACTTCAGTCAGGGCGTTTTTAGAGCAGTAGAAACGAGAAGAGATTTCATCCAGGTTTCAAATACAGGCTTAACCGGCTCAATCGACAAATATGGAAGAATTACCAACATATTTGAATCCAAAGAAGAAAAAACGGGAATCTTTTTTGTCAATCCAAACGATAACATCTCTTTTTATTCTAAGGCTTCAGATATATTAAAAATCTTATTTTTTATCGGAGCCCTTCTGCTTGCAATTCTTTAAATTCAGTATCCAAATTCTAAATCAATTAAGTCTTTTGCCGTACCATCTTTTAGAAAACTTTTTATATTTTCTACAGTTTCATCGATACTGTACTTTGTAGCTTCAGTGTTATAGCCTCCAACATGTGGAGACAAAACAACGTTATCAAAGGTATGAATTGGGTAATTAGCTGGCAAGATCGATGGCTTTTCTTTGGAAGGATAATTGTACCAAACATCTATAGCGGCTCCAGCTAATTTTTTAGATTTCAAAGCCTCGTATAGTGCCTTTTGATCTATAACATCACCTCTTCCAACATTTATTATGTATTTGCCAGTCATCTTATTAAACACCTTTTCGTCGATAAGACCTTTTATATATTTCGTCAAGGGCAAAGTTACGAATACAATTTCACTTTTTTCTATTACATAATCTAAATTGGAACTAATCTCATCCACATTTTCAATATCTATATTTGCGTTTCTTTTATAACCAACAATTTTACAGTCAAAGGTTTTAAGCATTTGTGCAAGATTTTTTCCTATATTGCCTAACCCCAATATTGCACAACTTTTGTTCTGAATAGATACCCATGAATCTTTAACGCTTTCTCCGGCACTAAATCCATGCCAAATTCCTTCTTTTAAATCGTTATGATAAGGTACAATTTTTCCAAGAAGAGCTAAAGCAAGAGTAAAAGCCCTTTCTGCAACTATTCTCGCATTACCATGACTATTTGCAACGCTAATGCCTTTTTCTTTAAGTATTTCTAAAGGTAATTGGTTCACTCCAGCATAGGGAACAAAAATTATTTTCAAATTCTTTGATTTTCCCAAGACGTTCTCGTCCAAGTCTCCACCAAACACTATTGCATCTGCAACTTCCATTGCATCTTCAATATTGCTGATTTCATCACTATCTAAAAATTCATCGTTGGGAAATAATTTCTTCAATTCACTAATTTTTTCTCTCCAATACGAGTTTAACTTGTTCATAAACAATACTTTCAATTTTTTCAATGCCCCCTCGAAGTGATTAATTTTACTATCTTTAGCGCCCCTTCGCCCCGCAGCCCGCCCATAAGGATAAAAGTTCTTTTCCCTTTTCCCCAGTAACCATCATTGTTTAATGATCCATACTAATTATATCACAAAAAAAGTCGGAATTAAATTAACAATTTTAAAAGCGGCTAAAGCCGCTCTTTTTATATATCATTTTTGAATTTTTGCCAACTCTTCGAAATTTCCCTTCAACGATTTATACAAATTCTTGTAAGTCTCATAATAATCATCGTAAATCTTGATATCTTGATAATTAGGTTCAATAATTTCTTTGAATTTTACCCATTTTAAAACATCTTCAAGCTGTTGGCCATCTCCGACTGCAGCCAACATAGCAGCTCCATAAGCACCGCCTTCATCAATTTTAGGCATTTTAACGGGTATTTTGAAGTTTGTTGCAACTATCTTTGCCCAAGTTTTATTTTTAGCTCCTCCCCCTACTATCCTCATATCTTTTATTTCAGTTTTTTCTTTTATAAGTTCAAAGGAATCCCTCAGGCCGAAGGTTATACCTTCCATTGTTGCTCTTAGTATGTCATTTTCAGTATTCAAAGAAGAAATTCCAAAGAAAACACCTCTTGCGTTAGGGTCTCTATGCGGGGTTCTTTCTCCGTTTAAATAAGGAAGAAAAATAATACCGTTTGAACCAGGGACTGATTGGTTTGTTCTTTCTTCTATTTCTGCCCAATCTGAACTGGGAAAAAATCGATTCTTTACCCAATTTAGAGAATGAGCGGCTGAAAGCATTACCCCCATGTAGTAATATTTATCTTGTATTACACTGTTAAAGTAATGTATTTTTCCCGATAAGTCAGGTTCTTTTTTATCAGTGAGGGTTAAAACAGTGCCTGAAGTTCCGATACTAACCATCGACTCTCCTGCTTTTGATATACCTATTCCAAATGCAGCTGATGCATTATCTGCTCCCCCAGAAACAACCTTTGTGTTCTTCCATCCCAATTCTTTTTGTAAACTTTCTTTTACTTCCCCTCGAATCCCATAAGAAGGATACAATTCAGGCATTATATCCATATTAATACCAAAAGTTTCCAAAATCTCTTCATCCCAATAATTTGTTTTTACATTAAAACACGCCGTTCCAGACGCATCCGAGTAATCTATACCAATGGTTCCTGTTAACTTAAAAACTACATAATCCTTAGGTAGAAGAATCTTCTTTATTTTTTTAAAATTCTCTCCTTCATTTTCTTTTAACCACAGTATTTTTGGGAAAGTGAAACCTTCCAAAAAGGGATTCCCTATTTTGGAGATAACCTTTTCTTCACCACCAAAAACTTCTGTAGCTTTTTTACACTGGGGAGTGGTCCTTTGATCACACCAAAGGATTGCTGGCCTAATAGGTTTATTATTTTCATCCAAAACCACCAAGCTATGCATTTGTCCGGAAAACCCTATTACATCTATTTGATGCGTTCTGGAAACTTTTTTTAATATTTCGTATACACCAATCCACCAATCTTCAGGGTCTTGTTCAGCCCATGCAGGTTTGGGAACTTTCATTTCTAATGGATAGGAATAACTATCCAAAACTTCTCCTTCTTCAGATACTACTAAACCCTTCAATCCAGTTGTCCCAACGTCAATTCCTAAGTACTTATGCAAACTTATCACCTCATTCTAAATTACAGCTTTTTCTGCAAAATCATCCATCACCCTTAAATTTGCCCCCGTCAAACATGCTGTTTCTATATCAAAAACAGGTCTCAAGGGCTTTTTTAAAGATTTTAAGGTTGGCTTCAGAGCTCGAGTCTTTATAATATTTTCAATCTCTGTGAAATACTCATCCGGGAAAAGATACCCATACCCCCCAAAAATTACAAACTCAGGATTTAAGATATTTATTAAATTAACCGTCCCTACTCCCAAATAATATAACATCTGTTTAATTATTTCATCGGCGTTTCCTTCCTTCTTCTGGGCTTTTATAAGAAGATTTCTAAATTTTTCTTCGTAATTGTTGCCTTCCAATCGCCCATTGCTGTATTCATATATCTTAGAAACTGTATCAATTGAGGCAAACGTTTCCCAACATCCTTGATTATTGCAAAAACATTTTTCTCCATCTTCATCGATGCTCATGTGACCAAATTCACCTGCTGTGAAATTAGGTCCCAAATGAATTTGACCATCTATAAGCAAAGCTCCTCCTATCCCCTGAGATATGAAAACATAGACTCCGTTGTTTAGGTTGGCAATATTCTTGTTAAAATACATCTCTGCTTGTAGAGCTAACTTTGCCTCATTTGCAGCGAAAATTGGTTTGTCACATTTGGGTAGTTCCTTTAAAAGAGCTGCTTTAAGATCGATCTCACTCCAATTAAAATGAGGTACGTATTCGATAATCAAGTTTTTCCTATCAATCATTCCTGGAAAAGAAAAAGAAAGGCCTACTATATTATTCCCATTAGCATTTTCATATATTCTTTTTATCTCAACAGCTAATTTACCAATAAAAACATTAAAATTTTTTGGGGTTTCAAATTCAACAATCTTATTTATTGAATTGTTCATATATCCAAGACCTACGACTGTTTTTTCAACTCCAACCTTAACGATAATGGAAGCAGCAACGCCTTTCGCTGCTTCCAGTTTTATAGGTTTTCTTCCAACCCCTTTAGAAGATTTTCTATCTCCTTCTTCTATTAAGTTTTTAGAAATCAAATCATACGTAATCTTTGTCACAGTACTTTTATCCAAACCTGTAAGCTTAGAAATCTCATTTCTTGAGATTCCAGAATAATATCTGATCAAATTGAAAACCATTAATTTGTTTGAATATCCCATTCTTTCTGCATTGATTTTCTTTATCTTCAAAACAAAGCCTCCTGATTTATTGTCTATTCGTAGATATACAAATTTAATAAGTTTTCCAAATATTCTTGTCTTCCAGATTTTGGTACTCCCACTTTTTTATCTAGTACATACTCTTCGAGTTCTTTGAAATTAGTTCGTCCATCCACTATCTTTTTACCCATTCCTTCATTAAAACTATTATACCTTTTTTCTACAAAGTCTTCCAAAACTTTGTCTTCTAAAATCTTATTGGCTAATATCAATCCTAACGCAAATGCATCCATTCCTGCTATATGAGCGTAAAACAGATCAATATTTTCGTAAGAAGGTCTTCTAACATGTGAGTCAAAGTTCAAACCACCCGGAGCTATTCCTCCATTCTTAAGTATTTCATACATTGCCAAAACGTTTTCAAATACGTTTGTTGGGAATTGATCTGTATCCCATCCCAACAATAGATCACCCATGTTAGCATCAACGCTTCCCAATATATTATTTATCCTTGCATACCTTAATTCATGCTGAAAAGTATGACCAGCAAGAGTGGCATGATTTGCTTCTATATTGAACTTGAAATACTTATCAAGATCGTACTTTTGTAAAAATGCATAAGAGTTCGCAACATCAAAATCATATTGATGTTTTGTGGGCTCTTTTGGTTTGGGTTCTATCAAAAATTGGCCATCAAAACCAATTTCTTTGGCGTAATCTACAGCCATGTGTAAAAAATTAGCCAAATTGTTCAATTCCAACTCCATATTAGTGTTTAAAAGGGTTTCATATCCTTCTCTTCCACCCCAAAAAACATAATTTTCACCATTTAATTCCTTAGTAATCTCAAGTGCCTTTTTCACCTGTGCAGCGGCATAAGCATATACATCTGCATCACAAGACGTTGCTGCACCTTGCATAAACCTTGGATGAGTGAAAAGATTCGCTGTTCCCCAAAGAAGCTTTATACCTGTTTCTTTCATTCTTTCTTTTATTCTTTCTACTACTTTGTCTAATAACTTATTTGTTTCTCTCAACGTTTCTTGTTCATCAACTAAGTCTCTGTCATGGGTACAAAAATATTTAACCCCTAATTTGCTCATGAACTCAAATGCTGCATCACATCTTGCGTAAGCTTTATCTAAAGAATCTGAAAACTTATTCCACTCTCTGCTGGCACTTTCTATACCGAACATGTCCCTTCCTTCTGCGGTGAAAGTGTGCCAGTAGGCCACAGAAAATCTCAGATGTTCTTCCATAGTTTTATTACCAATTTTTCTCTTGGGATCATAATAGTGAAAAGCTAACGGATCCTTTGATTCCTTACCAACATACTCAACCTTTTTAATATCTTTGAAGTATTCTGTCATTTTAAGACCTCCTGTAAGTTTTTTTGTACATATTTAAGCCTCTTTCTTTTTACTTGCAACATCAAACCATACCGCAAATATTAATACTAAACCTTTTATTATAGACTGCCAAAAAACCGGGACATTCATAAGACTCATTCCATTGTCTAGACTTGCCATTACAATTGCTCCAATTACTGCACCAACAACAGTACCTATTCCTCCCATTAAGCTTGTACCACCTATAACACAAGCAGCTATAGTATCTAACTCAGCTCCTTCTCCACCCGAAACAGCCGCCGCATTAAGTCGAGAAGTTAAAAAAATGCCTGCAAAAGCTGCTAATAGTCCATTAATCATAAAAACTATAAGTGTAATCTTTTTTACGTTTATTCCAGATAAAGTTGCAGCCTGACTATTACCGCCAATTGCATATATATATCTTCCAAAAACTGTATTTTGAGAAATATAAGTGAAGAATATTAAAAGAATAACAGCTATTAAAACAGGAAAAGGAACTCCTCGATAAGAATTGAAAATTACAATAAAAATGGTTATTAATAAAATATAAGCCAATAATTTTAAAAATTCTACTCTCAAAGAGGGAGCATTTAATCCATGAGATTTTTTCTTCTTCCATGAATTAAGTTCTGCTAGTATTATGAGAATAGCACCGATAACTCCTATTATTATCCCTACAATGTTTGATAGATAACCTTTTCCCAAAAATTCAAAAAAACCTCTCATTGGACCAATAGTAGTACCTTTTGTAATTCCTAATAGAATTCCCCTGAAAATGAGCATGCCACCTAATGTAACAACAAAGGCTGGAACTCCTCGGTAAGCTACCCAATATCCATTCCATAGACCTATAAGAAGTCCAATACCTAAAGTAATGAGGATAGAAATAAAAGGATCCATTCCGTTCCACACATGCAAAATTGCTACAATACCCCCAGTTAGTCCTACAATAGAGCCAACCGAAAGATCTATTTGCCCCAATATTATAACAAAAACCATACCCATTGCTAATACTGATAAAAATACTGATTGTCTGAATAAATTAGAAATATTCCTAGCACTTAAAAAAGAACCTTCGGTCAAGATGGTAAAAAATACCCAAATTACTATTAGAGCTATTATCATCATGTACGATCTTAAACTTAAATTTAAACTAATCTTTCCCCTTTTCAAAACACCTCTCCTCCTTTAGTCCCAGTGGCAAGGTACATAACTTCTTCTTGGGTTAAATTGTGGTTGATATTTTCTAATTCTCCCATAAATTTACCTTCATGCATAACTATAACTCTATCGCTCATACCTATTATTTCTGGTAATTCAGAAGATATCATAATTATTGAAATACCTTGAGATGCTAAATCATTCATTAATGAATATATTTCTTGCTTAGCTCCAACATCTATTCCTTTTGTAGGTTCATCCATAATCAATATTTTTGGTGTTCTTATCAAATTTCTACCTAGTAAAACCTTCTGTTGATTACCTCCACTCAAAGTAGTAATATTTGTTTCTGGAGAAGAAGTTTTAATATTTAGTTGTTTGATCATTCTAAGAGCTTCTACTATTTCGTCTTCTTCAGATATTTTAAAATAGCTACCAAACTCTTTAATAAAAGTAATTGAAAGGTTTTGTCTTACAGATAGATTGGGAAATATCCCCAAATTTTTCCTATTTTCAGATAAATAAGCTATTCCGAGTTCTAACGCTTGCCTTGGTGAACTTATTTCTAATTCTTTGGAATTCAAAAATACCTTTCCACTTTTATTACTCGAATTGAATCCTATTATGCTAGTCATTAATTCTGTTCTACCCGCACCGACTAATCCAAACAGACCTAATATTTCTCCTTTTCTAAGGTGAAAACTAATATTTTCAACAACTTTTCTTTGAGAATCGTAATCCTCAAAAAGCGTATAATCACTCACTTCAAATACTATTTCGTTTGGAATATAACGTCTTTTGGGAAACATTTGATTTATTTCTCTCCCCACCATCATTTTTATGAGATCACTTTCTTTTACTTCACCAATGGGCCTTGTGTCAATTAATTTGCCATCTCTTAGAACGCTGACAGTATCAGCTAACTCAAAAATTTCGTCAAGCTTATGTGAAATATAAATAGACGTAACCCCTTCAGATTTCAACTCTTTTAAAATAGCAAACAATATCTTTGTTTCATTTTCTGTTAAAGATGAAGTAGGTTCATCCAAAATCAAAATATTACAATTTTTAACTAAGGCTTTAGCAATTTCAATTAACTGTTGTTTTGCAGAACCTAAGTATTTTACTTTATTAAGAACATTTTCATTCTCCATCTTCAATTTTTTTAACCATTCCTTAGCTTCCTTGATCATTTCATTCCAATCTATTGAAACTCCTCTTACAATAGCTTTACCCATAAAGATGTTTTCAACGATATTTAATTCGTCAAATAGGCTCAATTCCTGGTGAACAACAGCGATTCCTGCTTCTTCTGCTTCTTTTGGATTTCTAAATTTCACCCTTTCTCCATGTAGATAAATTTCACCTTCATAGGTTCCCAATGGATATATTCCACCTAATATACTTATCAAAGTAGACTTTCCTGCTCCGTTTTCTCCACAAATAGCATGGATTGTATTTTCCTCAATTTTTAAATTGATATTTTCAAGGGCTTTTACCCCTGGAAACTCTTTTGATATGTTTTTCAATTCTAAAAGAGCGGCCATTTAATCACCTCAATTGTTATGTGTTATAAAAATGAGACTGAAGGGTTAGGGATTGACCCCTAACCCAATATTCAAAGTTCTGTTTAATCCACTTTCGGCCATTGAGATTTGGGAACATTTTTATATACATCTTCTAACCTTTGGAAACCATCCTTTATAACCGTTTCTACTATATTAGTTTTATCAACAGGGATAGGCTCCAAGAAGAAAGTAGGAACCTCCTTATACTCATTGTTAATTGATCCATTTGTTACAATATGAATATCCTTAGCAGCTGAAACAGCCATAATAGCAGCCATTGTGGCGATATCCTTTATAGGTTTATAGACGGTCACTGTTTGTGTACCTTCAACTACTCTCTGGCAGGCAACCAGGTCTGCGTCTTGTCCAGATACTAAAACTTTTCCCGCTAGTCCTTGTTCCTTTAACGCTTCTACCGCCCCTCCAGCTGTACTATCGTTGGAAGCAACAATTGCATCAATCTGATTTTGAGTAGCGGTTAAAGCATTTTCTACAATCTTCATAGCTTCTTGCATTGACCAGTCTTTTGCCCATTGATCTCCTACTATTTTTATCGCCCCACTATCAATATATGGCTGAAGAACGTTCATTTGACCTTCTCTAACAAAATGCGCATTCATATCTGTTGGAGACCCTCCCAACAAGAAATAATTACCTTCTGGTTTCCTATCAACCAAGTACTGTGCTTGAATTTCTCCAATTCTTATTGGGTCGAAAGTAATGTAATAATCTAAATCACATTCCATTAAAAGACGATCATACGCAATTACTGGAATTCCGTTAGCGTGAGCCTCTTCAACCACACTTCCCATAATATAACCATCATGTGCAATGATAACTAAAACATCAGCTCCTTGATTCATCATGTTTTCAACCTGAGAAACTTGCAATAAATCATCATTATTGGCCGATTGTACAATAACCTTTGCACCAAGTTTCTCAGCAGTTTCAACAAAAATATCTCTATCTTTTTGCCACCTTTCAAGTTGCAAATTAGCAACAGAAAGCCCAATCAACACCTCATCCTTTGCAAATAAAGCACCACCAAATGTTAATAAAAACACCAGAAAAACCAAAAGAACTTTCTTCATTTTACTAACCTCCTCTTTTTTTGTTTTTTTACCATTAGTACTAATGGTAAAAACTGCATCTAACTACTTCCATTTTAAAATATTCTATTTATCATTGTCAATAGTAAGTTTATCCAATCAACTAATATTAGGAGCAATTACGAGCAATTATTTGCGATTAGGAAGCTTTTTCTTAGTTTTTCTTGAATTTTGTTAAAAATTGTTTTGTAAGATTTCATTAGATTTTCTTGTTTAATCGACTTAGATTGTTTTTAATCGCCATTAAACCGCTCTATTTAAAAGTGAGAAATTTTTTTCATGGTGTTATAATTTTGATAGAAGATGTGAAATTTTTGCTTGATCGAAAGTGAGGTCTTATATTTGAAAAAGGTCTATATAGACGGCGAACATCTGAGTTTGGAAGATGTGATTAATGTAGCTAGACATTATTACGAAGTGGCTATCGATAAATCTGTCCTTGAGAACATTGAGAACTCCAGAAAAATTGTAGAAAAGTTTGCAGAAGAGGAAAAAGTCATATATGGTATAACTACTGGCTTTGGAGAACTCTGTAATGTTTTCATTTCGAACGATAAAACAGAGAAATTACAAAAGAATCTGATCAGAAGCCATGCATGCGGAATTGGGGATCCTTTGGATATAGAAACTGTTAGAGCGATTATGTTGCTTCGTGCGAATTCTTTGGTCAAAGGTTTTTCTGGAATAAGGTTATCCACCATACAATCTCTGATTGATATGATCAACAAGAAGGTTCACCCAATAATACCAGAAAAAGGATCTTTAGGAGCCAGTGGTGATCTTGCTCCTTTAGCCCATATGGTTTTACCGATGATAGGAGAAGGAGAAGCTTATTACGAGGGCAAACGGTTAAATGGAAAAGAAGCGATGAAGTTGGCGGGAATAGATACGATAAATCTTGTTGCCAAGGAAGGTCTCGCTTTGATAAATGGAACACAAGTTATGACGGCTATAGGTGCATTATCGATATACGATAGCATAGAACTTTTAAAAACAGCAGACATAATTTCATCGTTGAGTTTTGAGGCGCTGAACGGTGTCATCGAGGCTTTTGATGACAGGGTACACAATCTAAGACCTCATAAAGGGCAAATTGGGTCCGCTAATAATTTAAGGAAAATACTTGAAGGTAGTAAAATGGTGTCTCATCAAGGGGTATTACGTGTTCAAGATGCCTATTCCTTGAGATGTATCCCGCAGGTTCACGGTGCTTCACGTGATGCGGTAAATTATGTAGAAGATATCATCGTGAAAGAGATGAATGCAGCAACCGATAATCCTTTGATATTTTCAAAAGAAGAAGAAGCAATATCTGCGGGGAATTTTCATGGCCAACCAATTGCATTGGGCATGGACTTTTTGGCGATTGCTTTGTCTGAAATTGCAAATATATCAGAAAGACGAATAGAAAGGCTTGTTAATCCTAAATTGAGTGGATTACCTCCTTTTCTGATAGAAGAAAGTGGATTGAATTCTGGGTTTATGCTGGTTCAATATTCAGCCGCTTCGTTGGTTTCAGAAAACAAAGTCTTAGCCCATCCTGCAAGTGTTGACTCAATTCCTTCTTCTGCAAACCAGGAAGATCACGTTTCTATGGGTACAATCGCAGCGAGAAAGGCAAAGAATATTCTAAACAACGTCCAAAAAGTATTAGCTATGGAAATGCTGTGTGCTTGCCAAGCGATAGACTTACGAGGAAATAAAGGTTTAGGAAAAGGTTCAAAGATAGTATATGATATAGTTAGAGATAAGGTACCGAAGATAACCGAAGACAGAGCGATGTACGAAATGATAGATAAGAGTGAAGAAATCTTAAAATCTGGCATAATCGTTAAAGAAGTGGAAAAAGAAACTGGTAAATTATTTTAAAGAAAGGAGAAATTATCATGGTGAACAATATTGATATTTCAAATGCAATGTCCATTAAGTTGGATGATGAACTCCCTCCTATGCCCAAATTCATCGAAGGCATAAGAAGGGCACCTAAAAGACCTTTAAACTTATCAAAAAGAGAAGTAGAACTAGCCCTTGCAAACGCCTTAAGGTACGTGCCGGAAAATTTGCATGAAAAATTGGCTCCAGAATTTCTGCAAGAGTTGCTTACTCGAGGTAGAATTTATGGATACAGGTATAGGCCTGAGGGCAACATTAAGGCAAAACCTATAGATATGTACAAGGGTAAATGTATTGAAGGAAAGGCATTTCAGGTCATGATCGACAACAACTTGGATTTCGATGTTGCTTTGTATCCTTATGAACTGGTAACCTACGGTGAAACCGGTCAAGTATGTCAAAATTGGATGCAGTACAGATTGATTAAAAAATACTTAGAAGAACTAACGAGAGAACAAACTTTAGTTGTGGCTTCAGGACATCCCTTAGGCTTGTTCAGATCAACCCCAAATAGTCCACGAGTGATAATAACAAACGCCTTGATGGTTGGGATGTTCGATGACCAAAAACATTGGATCAAGGCACAAGCTATGGGTGTCGCCAACTACGGGCAAATGACTGCAGGAGGTTGGATGTATATAGGACCTCAAGGTATCGTTCATGGCACTTACAATACCTTGTTGAATGCTGGAAGGTTGAAATTAGGAATACCACAAGATAGTGATCTAAGAGGACGCTTGTTTGTTAGTTCAGGTTTAGGTGGAATGAGCGGTGCGCAAGCTAAAGCGATAGAAATCGCAAGAGGCGTTGGGATAATTGCAGAAGTGGATTATTCGAGAATACAAACAAGACTCAACCAAGGTTGGCTAAAAACCTACAGCAAAGATTTGGACGAAGTTTTTGAAATAGCCTCCGATCATCTAAATAGAAGAGAACCCATTTCCATCGGTTATTATGGTAATATTGTAGATCTATTGGAATACATTGTAAAGAAAGGTATAAAGGTAGATTTGCTATCAGATCAGACGTCTTGTCACGCCGCCTACGAAGGAGGGTACTGCCCTCAAGGCTTAACTCATGAAGAAAAGAATCAACTCTTAGAAACAAATAAAGAGAGATTTGTTGAATTAGTCAACAATTCATTGAGAAGACATTTTGAGCTTATAAAAACAATGGTTGAAAGGGGAACCTACTTTTTTGACTATGGGAATAGTTTCATGAAGGCGGTTTTTGATGCAGGGGTGAAAGAAATAGCAAAAAATGGGTTGGATGAAAGTGAAGGATTCATATTTCCCTCGTATGTGGAAGATATAATGGGACCGTTAATATTCGACTATGGTTATGGACCTTTCAGGTGGGTATGTTTAAGTGGAAAAAGGGAAGATCTATTGAAAACGGACAAAGCAGCGATGGAATGCATAGATCCCAATAGAAGAGGCCAGGATAGAGACAACTACATATGGATTAGAGATGCAGATAAAAACAACCTTGTTGTAGGTACTCAAGCTCGGATCCTTTATCAGGATGCTATGGGAAGGATGAAGATAGCTCTTAAATTCAATGAAATGGTTAGAAAAGGGGAAGTTGGCCCCATTATGCTCGGAAGGGATCATCACGATGCGGGTGGAGCTGACTCTCCTTTTAGAGAAACTGCGAATATAAAAGACGGGAGTAATATAATGGCTGATATGGCAACCCATGATTTCGCTGGAAATATAGCAAGGGGAATGAGTTTGGTAACACTGCACAACGGAGGCGGAGTTGGTATTGGTAAAGCCATTAACGGTGGTTTTGGCTTGGTTCTCGATGGAAGTGAAAGGGTGGATGAAATAATAAAGAACGCAATTCCATGGGATGTTATGGTTGGGGTTGCCAGACGATCATGGGCTAGGAATGAAGCTTCTATAGAAACATCCATAGAGTACAACAAAGAAAACAAAAATACAGACCACATAACTTTACCGTACATTGCTGATGAAAATATGGTAAAAGATTTAGTTGATAAATATTATCAGGGTTAGGAGGTAGATACTTTGAACAAAATTGTAGAATGTGTTCCAAATTTCAGTGAAGGAAGAGATAAAGAAAAATTAGAGCGTATTGTAGATGAAATAAGAAAACAAGAAGGAGTAAAATTATTAGATTACTCTATGGACAGAGACCACAACAGAAGCGTAGTTACTTTTGTGGGGGAACCAGATCAAGTAATAGAAGCAGCTTTTAACGCTTGTAAAAAAGCGGCTGAATTGATAGATTTGAGAACCCACAAAGGTGAACATCCAAGAATGGGGGCTACAGACGTCATACCGCTCATTCCAATTAAAAACATATCGATGCAAGAGTGTGTAGAGTACTCTAAAAAATTGGCAAAAAGAATAGGAGAAGAGTTGAATATCCCCGTAATATTGTATGAAAAATCAGCCAGCCGACCTGAAAGAGAGGATTTAGCTGTTATAAGAAAAGGCGAGTTCGAAGGAATGTTTGAGAAGTTAAAACAAGAAGCGTTCAAACCAGATTTTGGCCCAGATAAACCGCATGAAAGTGCAGGAGTTACCGCCGTGGGGGCAAGGATGCCTTTGATAGCTTTCAACGTGAACCTAAATACCAACAACATAGACATTGCAAAAAAGATAGCCCAAGCTGTGAGAGGTAAAAGTGGAGGATTTAAATATTGTAAAGCGTTGGGTTTTGAATTGAAAGAAAGAAATATAGTCCAAGTTTCCATGAATATGGTTGATTACACAAAAACACCTTTGTACAGGGTATTTCAGGTGATAGAAAATGAAGCGAACAGGTATGGAGTGAACGTTGTTGGAAGTGAAATAGTTGGGTTGGTACCTTTGAATGCCCTTGTTGATACAGCTGATTACTTTTTAAAATTAGAAGATTTCAGTTATGACAAAGTTTTGGAGAATAGGATTTATGGCGATTGATATGAGCGAAAAAGCTACTTTAATAATAAAAAACATCTCAAATTTAATAACGATGAGAGGTCCTAATAGACCAAGAAAGAAAGAGGAAATGTCAGAAATTGGCTTAATAAAAAATGGCATAATTGCTGCTTCAAAAGATAAGATTATCTACGTTGGAAGTGGTGATTTGCCAAAAGACATAGAAATAGCTCAAGATGCAAAAATTATAAACGCCCAAGGGAAAACTGTAACACCCGGTTTAATAGACTCTCACACTCATTTGGTCCATGGTGGCTCAAGGGAATATGAATTATTTAAAAAATTAGAAGGTGAGAGTTACTTAGATATTTTAAGTTCTGGGGGAGGAATATACGACACCGTTGAATCAACTAAAAAGGCATCTTTTGAAGAATTACTTGAAAAGTCAGAAAAGAGTTTAAATAGAATGTTGTCTTACGGAGTAACAACCGTTGAAGCAAAAAGCGGTTATGGGCTTGATGACTTTGACACAGAATTGAAACAGCTTGAGGTCATAAGAGAACTCAATAGAATCCACCCCATAGATTTGGTTCCTACATTTTTGGGGGCGCATGCCGTACCTAAAAAGTACCAAGACAACGTCGATAAATTCGTAGATATACTCATAACTGAAATGATCCCGTATGTAGCAGAAAAAAATTTAGCTAAATTTTGTGATGTATTCTGTGAAAAAGGAGTTTTCTCAGTTGATCAATCCAGAAAAATACTTTCTGCTGCAAAAGAACACGGTCTATTCCTCAAAATTCACGCAGACGAAATAGAACCTTTAGGAGGTACCGAATTAGCTGCTGAGTTAGGCTGCGTTTCAGCAGATCATTTGGTAGGTGCAAGTGATGAAGGCTTGAAAAAAATGGCTGAGAACAACGTTATAGCTACCCTTCTTCCTACAACAACCTTCTTTTTACAAAGTGAGAAGTATGCAAACGCCAGAAAGATGATTGAACTTGGTATACCAATTGCATTATCGACCGATTATAACCCAGGAAGTTCGCCTACAGAAAATTTACAATTGGTTATGACGTTTGGGGCAATAAAATTACATATGAATCCAAAGGAAATAATTACATCGGTTACTATTAATGCGGCTTGTGCACTGAAATTAGAAGATAAAATTGGTAGTTTGGAGGTAGGTAAAAAAACTGATATGGCGATTTTCGATGTTCCAAATATAGAATACTTAATATACCACTTCGGAGTAAACCACACTCAAACTGTTATCAAAAATGGTGAAGTGTATGACATAGCCACGGTCTCTTGACAAAGCCTATAACGTAGTGTATAATAATTTTGATATATTGACATAAATAACTTTTTCGCCGGGGTGGTGGAATTGGTAGACACGTATGGTTGAGGGCCATATGAGTATTTACACTCGTGCGGGTTCAAGTCCCGCCCCCGGCACCAGAATAAAGGATCGTGTTTTACGATCCTTTTGTTTTTTGAATTAATTTTATTATATTCCTGATTGATAATCTCACTTCTGATTTCTATCTACTGGGGGTAAAAGTATAGAAAAGAAAACTGAAGTTACCTTCCCCTTTTTTATTGAATTATTCATTGCCTTTTCTTTGTTATTAGTACTTTCCTACTTGAATAAAGCCGCAGTATTAATAGGCTATTTTTTGTTTCTTCTTCTTTTAAAACTCTTTGAGAAAGATAAATTAAAAGTCTTTTTAATCGGTGTCTTGTTGTTTCCTGGCTTGTTATACATTCCCATCAATCTCAATTCAGAAGCAGGTATTTTAGGGAAAATTATAGACAAAAGAGGAAATTATTATACGGTATTTTCAAGAAAAATCTATTATGAAAATCAATGGCAGAAATACAGGAATTATTATAAATTTTACTATGGTGAATTCAGTACGGTTCCCATCACTACGGGCAAAAACGTCTACATATACGGAACCATTGAAAACGATTTTCTTAGAGCTGAATATGTGGCTCCTGCCAACAACAATTCGATTATGAAGATAAAAGATCTTGCAACCAATAGATTGTCTGAAAACATTCAAAATACCGAGGCACTTGATATATTGACGAGCTCTTTTATGGGTAATATACGGGATAAAGAGGTATTTCAAAAAACAGGGACTTTGCATCTATTTGCCGTTTCAGGTATGCACGTGTACATAATTTACTCGATGATCAGTTTCTTTCTCAACTTTTTTATCTTGAAAAGGAATTTAAGACTCATCTTATACTCCACTATCATCACTTTTTATTTGGTTTTTACCGGATTCACCCCAAGTTCTGTACGGGCTGTATCGCTTTTAGTCACTTTAAACTTATTCAGACTTTTCGACGTTCCTGTTAGCTCTTTCAACATCTTAGGATTAATAGGATATCTCAACCTTTTGTTCTTCCCCAATAATCTTATGAACGTTAGTTTCCAAATGAGTTATGCAGCAACTTTTATGATTTTATTTTCAATGAACCATATAGAAAATCAATATTTTAGATCCTTATCTGTTCCTATAGCGGCATATGTCGGTATATTTCCTATAGCGTTGATACACTTTGGAGAAATTTCTTTGATTGGACTTTTCATAACGCCCATTCTAACCCCTGCTATTTCATTACTAATCTTATGTAGCGTTCTTTCAATATTATTGCCTTTCAATTTTGTTCATTCTTTTTCAACTTTTTTTGCTTTGTCAATAAAAAACTTCGTAAATCTTTTTACATTTTGGGAGCCAATTGAATTTAATTCTTTATTTATTCCGTTATTTCTATGGAGTTTGATCTTTTTGCTTTATGTCTGGCTTCTTCAAGTTAACAAAAGAAAAAAGGACCCCATTTAATAAGGGCCCTTAATTTTGAATCATACTTGTCTACATTGGAGGTTCTTCATCCAAAAGATCTTCGATCTCTGATTGATCAGAAAATTCAATTTTTACAATCCATCCTTTATTTTCCGCATCTTCGTTTATTATTTCCGGCTGGTCTTCAAGATCTTTGTTAACTTCAACAATTTTTCCACTTAAAGGTACATATATATCTTCGGCTGACTTCACAGATTCTATGGTGCACAGGACTTCACCTTTTTTTACTTCTTTCCCAACTTCTGGTAATTCAACGTAGGTTACATCACCCAATTCTTCAGCAGCCTTCGCAGAAATCCCAACAGTTGCAATATTTCCTTCTATTGTTACATATTCGTGGGTAGCTGTGTATTTCTTCATAATACTTGACTCCTCCTTTTAATTTGTAATTTTTGTTGTCTATAGAAATCAAAAAAGTTGCTATAGCGCCCTTCCCCCGCATCCCACCCAAATGATGAGATAATCAATAGCCTGCCTTTTTTACCGCTCTGATTACCCCAACAGTTATTAAAATCGCTATTATGATCTCTGGAATACCGTTTGTTAGGCCTATAGCCAACACTACCCCACCTACGGCTTCCCTTGCTACTCCCATAGCGGTAGCTATCCTGTCGGCAAATAAGAGATACATCATACCTAAAACACCTGCGGTGTTAGTAAAAGTTCCTAAAGCAGCACTTACACCAATAGATACGCTATCTCTCCATTTTGAAACTTTTTCTTTATTACTCGAGAAAAGTTCAAATACTAACCTGTATGAATAATATGAAACTAAACCAATCAATATTCTTGGTAATACAGAAACTAAAGGATTAACAAAAGCAAAAGACAATATATTCGGTCTTAAAAGTGCTTGAATTATACTAGACACCCCAAATATCAAACCTATAACCATTCCTGCAATAGGTCCCTCCAATATTGCCCCAATTATAACTGGAATATGCATAGTTGTTGCATTCGCTGGAGGAATAGGGATAAATCCCAATGGAGTAAATCCTAGAACAAAAGAAATACCAGATAACAACGATATAGTTACCAAGCGTTTGGTTTTTGATCTCATGCTTTTTCTCCTTTTAATGTGAAAAGTTAGCTACAAACATTTAACTATTTTAAATAATTGTCAAACCACGCGGTAATCTCTTTTAATCTTCTTACTCGATGTTTTGGTTTTCCACTTCTGCTCAACTCATGATTTTCTCCTCTGAACATAACCAATTTTGATTCCACGCCATTGTATTTGAGTGAAGTGAACATCTGCAATCCTTCAGCCAACCAACAACGGTAATCTTCTTCCGAATGTATAAAAAGAGTTGGAGTTTTAACGTTATCTGCGTATTTCATAGGTGAATGGAACCATAACTTTTCATAATCACTCCAGGGGGTGGCTGCTTGTTGATCTTCAACGAAATAGTAACCGATATCGGTAGTGCCAAATTTAGCTATCCAATTCGCTATACTTCTTTGAGAAACAGCAGCCTTGAACCTATCAGTATGTCCAATTACCCAGTTGGTCATATAACCACCATAAGAACCACCTGTTACCCCTATTCTATTTTCGTCTATGAAAGAGAACTTTTCCAATACTTTATCAACAAAGTCCATTATGTCTTCATAGTCTATTGTTCCATACTTTCCTCTGATATCTGCAAACTCATCCCCTCTTCCATCACTTCCTCGGGGATTACAAAACATAACAACATAACCTTCATTTGCCCAATACTGCATTTCATGGAAAAAAACATCTCCACCATAAACGGTTTTTGGGCCACCATGAATATCTAAGATTGCGGGGTATTTCTTGTTCTCTTCAAAATTAACAGGTTTCATAACCCATCCTTCTATTTCTATCTCACCTTTGCCAAGAAAGGTTATTTTTTCAGGCTTAGATAAAGTTTTTTCTCCTATTACCCATTCGTTGAAAGTAGTTAGTTGTTTCTCTTCATTGCCTGCTAATTCGTATAGTTCTTGAAGTTTAACATCTCTCATCCCCACAAAGATGATACGATCTTTAAATACATCAAAACCATCAACGGATCCGCTTTGTGTGGTTAATTTTTCCCTCTTACCTCTCTCATCTATTCTATTTATGAAAGAATTTCCATACTCTGTTGTTTCAAAATAAAGGTAATTGTCCTCCACTTTGAATTCACTATTAGAACCATATCTACAATCAGAACCTACAGAACTCCAAGTACTAAAATCAAAATCAGTTTGAATTTGTTTCACTTCTTTTGTTTGTAAGTCCATCAAATAAAATTTTGGGTTCTCGTTGATTCCATACTCTTTCATGTTGGACCCTAAGAAGATTATTTTCTCTTTGAGAAAGTCTGCATATACATAATTGAAAGGATCTTCATGAGTTAATTTTTCTAAACTTTCTTTCTTTAAGTCATATAAATAAAGATCGGATCTTATTTCCATTTTATCTTTAAAAGTGTTGGAAATGAAAAGTATTAAATCTTTCTCTTCATTTAATTTAAAACCTTCTACGTTTGTCAATTCATCTGTTAAGGGGGTAACTTTCTTATCTTCTAACGTATAAATGTATAATCTATTTCTTTTCTTGTTGGTAAATCCTCGGCCATTCGACCAGAAGGGTATTTCATCTAAAACTTCGTAATCTTTTTCTTCTTTGAGCTTATCCAATTCCTTTTCTTTTTCTTCCTTTGAAAGGTTATCCAAATTCTTATATTTCGGGTCGTAAATACCAGTTACAACAAACTTATCCTTAGATATGGGTTCAATATCTGATGCAAAGAACGGGAGTTCAAAGTATTTTTGAGCTTCTCCACCTTTGATGTTTATTATATAAAAAATTGTAAAAGGTTCTCCCTTTTCTTTCCTCTTTTTATCCTTTTCCTCTCTTACCGTTGAGAAGATGATATTCTCATCGTCCAACCATACATAAGAACTTTCTTGATTGAAAGTAGTAAGTTTGTTGGTCTTTCTATTATCTACATTGTAAAGCCATATATTTGATAGATACTTGTTCTCATCGACATCCATCTCAGAGACAACAAAAGCTAAGTTTTTACCATTCGGTGAAAATTTTGTGTTCGATATAAATTTGTACTTTGTAAAATCCTCTAAAGCTAATTTCTCCATTACTCTACCTCCTCACAAAATGTAATTATTACTGTCGTTAAAATTCTAATACTTGCACTTTTTTAAAATCAAAATCTAATTTTCATTTTGATAGATCTTTGGTTGAGATATTTCAACAAAAGGATCGTCCTGAAATATTAAAGCGTTACTTTCCATGCTTTCTTGCCTATCAATGTTATCTATGGTTTCTGGGCCATAGATAAGCTGATACAAAGAATAATTGTAAGGGATACCTATTTCTTTCAATCTTTTAATATCTCTCAACCAATCTGGTTCTTCAACTGGAGCATCTGATGAAATAAAAAGAGGAACTTGTGACTTGTATAAATCATAAAATCTAAACGCATCTTTTACCCTTTCACCCAATCTATCTGCAATAAAAACTTTATCGGATTCAATGAATTGAGGTTGTATGTCTACAATAAGGTTATGTTTTTTAATCCTTTCTATTTGGTTAGAACTAAGCAGAATAGCATGAATTATTCTATGCCTTAATTTAGGATTGACTCTTTCAAAAACTCGTAAAATTTGTTCTATAGCCCCATCTCCTATAGCATGAGCAGCTAAATGAAGTCCGTTATCTTCACAAAATTCAACAACCGCAGTTAACTCAGTATCTTCCCATAATTTTTCCCCATACGTATCAGAATCGGTGTACTTATTAAGCAATAAAGCTGTTCGTGCACCTAACGAACCATCCAAATATATTTTAACACATTTAAATTCATTAAAATATCCTGATTCATAATATTTTGAAAGCTCATTATAGCCCTTAACGGCAACCTTTTCATATACAAAAAAATCATTATCGTGTGTAAATGGTAACTCGTCTTGAGAAATACCATGTAAATCATCTGAATGAACAAAACCATACCCTTTTTCTTTTAAATACCTCTTTGAGGTCTCGTAATTATTTTTTACGTCTGTGAAAGGGCCAAAGGTTTTATAAAATTTATCGATCGCACTTTCTTTGATTTTTCCTTCTTCAAAATCCACGTAATTACTTGAATCTGAAAAATCAATACCCTCAAAAACCTTTGAATTAACAACCGCAAAATGTCCGCATCTTCTAACCAACATGATGGGGATTTCTCTGTTTATTGAATCTAAAAAATTTTTATCAGGATTTGCAAATTCTTCGGTCCAACCTCTTAAAACAATTTTATTCGGTCTTTTACTGACAATTTCTTCTATAATACCCTTAATTTCAGATAGTTTCTTTTTCTCCAAAGTCGGTTGAGACAGCTTTTCTCCCAATCCCAATATATGTAAATGTGAATCTGTTATCAATGGAGTAACGAATATCTGTTTGTTGTGTTTAGTGCTCACAAATTTAAACTTACCATTTCTACTGAGTTTAAACAAAATTCAATTTCCCCCTTTTTAAGTCAATGTTTCTACCTTATTTCAATATTTTACCACTAATCTTTTTTTATTTTTTAAATTAAATGCAAGTTTCGATTTTTAAGATTTATCGACATAATTGACTAAAGAGAAGTGAAATGTCATCTTTACTCTGAAGAAATTGTAAACTAAGTAAAATGTAGAAATTGCAGGGTAAAAGAAAAAATGAAGGCGTTCAATTTCGACGCCTTTATTTTTTATATCTCGCTATGAACATGAATTTTCTAAGTTAAAATTGATGAAGAAATATCACTTCACTTTGATAAAATAGCCAAATATCCTAAATTAGCGAAACGGTATTTAATTTCTTCGAACCTCATTTCGTTAATTATAATATTTGATATTAACCTTTGAAAAGGTAGCCAGGTAATATGATCAATGGGGACCGTCACCTTTCTAGGTCTTCCTAAGTTTTCCCATAGAACCCTTCTTGTATTTTTGGGTAAGGTTTTATCAAAAGCTGCTTCTAAGAATGTTACCTTTTCTCTGTTTAAAAATTTGGCATAGGCTGCAGGATCAACCTTCATCAATGGATGTATATCTGAATTTAAAAACTCTTGAATGTTCTTAAACTCTCCTATCCTCTTTAAATCGTTTTGAAAGGTCTTTCTTAGCCTTTCTCTATCGCTTAAATAAGCTATTTGGTCTTTCTTTTTAAGCAATTCCCTTCTTGTAAATTCCAATGTAGGTGATTCCCATATAAGTTCAGCCATGTTTCCACCACTGGCTATAATGAAATTGTGCTTTATTTCAGGATTTAAAGCGTTAGCGATAACAGATACCATGCCCCCAAGGCAGTATCCTATCATGAAGTTTCGCTCGTGCCAAAGCGCGTTCGCTTTCAAAAAATCTATGATACTTAATACGTCAACAACCGCATGTTCCCAGGTGTTCAAGGTTGTATAAATATCGGCAGAAAAATAATTTTTACCACTCATAGATCCGTTAGATGTTCTGGTATAATTGTCGGGTAATAATGGTACTACAGCCCTTATGCCTAATTTGGAAAAATATCGCCCCATTTTTAAGATATAGGTAATGTTTTTAGTTCCCAAACCATGAAGTATCAAAGCAACACCCAAAGCCTTTCCTCGGGGTTCAAAAAGATAGATTTCATTAGTTTCGGTACCTTTTTTATTATATTTGTATAAAGAATTAAATTTTATTAATGATTCTCTATAATTTTTACCTTTATTTATGAAAGCTTGAGTAAATTCTATATTTTGTTTTGCATAACTAAAATCTATTTTAAAATTCTCTTGTAGCATATGTTCATCTCCCCATCTTCGTAGATCTTTATTTCTAAACAGCTCTTCTATTTAATGTATCATCAGTTTCTTTATTTTGGCATACTTTTTTAATAAAACTCACCGTTTTTTCAACAAATTTCTGGGTTAAAACATCTTTTAATTCTAATTCGAAAGAATGCTTCCCTTTTGGATGAATTAACAATGTAGAAGGAACACCACATTCTTTTATTTTCTGGTTTAACTTTATAGAAGTTGTTACAGGGACGGTAGCGTCTTTTTCCCCATGTACTAACAGTGTTGGAACCATTCTTTCAGATATATAATTTATAGGTGAATATAACTTATATTCTTCAAATTTTGTTTTAGGCGTTCCTTTCATTGTGGTTGTAACTGCAAATTGTGCAAAAAGAGAATCTACTTGATTACTCCACAGATCTAAAAGATCCGATGGAGCGTACCAAGCCACAACTCCCTTTATTCCCTTCATCTTTTCAAAATGATTGTAGTAAGAATTATATGCTGCATAATAAAGTGACAAAGTACCGCCTGCGGACGTGCCCATCAACACGATATTTTCTTTGTCTAAACTCAGCTCTTCACTATGATCTTTTATATAATTTAGGGCGTCGTGGTAATCTTCTATCAACTCTTCATATTTGTTTAAATAGCTATACCTGTAATCTATTGCAACAACGGCAAATCCTCTACTCGCTAAAAATTTTGCCCATGCGGTAACGCTTGATAATTTCCTACTTCCAGTTATCCACCCTCCTCCATGAGCAAAAAAGACTACAGGAAATTTGCTTTTTTCTTTAGAAGGATAGTAAACATCTAATTTCAAAGGTAACTTTTCCTTTTTATACTCCACAGTAATTGCATCAGTATAGGAACCTTTCTTAACTTCCAATGGAAGGTTCCCAAATACAGATTTCTTAATTGTTTTTGCATTCAATAGAATTATTAGAAAAAAAGTCATCAAAGCATTCCAGAAAAAAAGAAAAAACAAAAGAATTAATCCAAAGATTTTAGCAATTTTTTTATACTCATTTTTGTCGGAATTTTCTTCATTCACCTTTTCGTTGTTTATTCAAATCACTCCGATAGAGTTTTATTGTTCGTTCATATTGATCTTTTCTCTGTTTATAACAAAAATATCAGATTCTGAATAATAATTAGTAAAAAAAACATATTTTTTGTCGGGTGTATATGTTGGATAGAAGCAGTCATTTGTCAACATGCCTGATAAATTCCTTTTTTCTCCATCATCGTATTCATATATACTGAAATAGGTTCCGTTAAACTCAGAAAACACAAGAAGCTCTGAACCATTTGACCAATTATCGGTTTGATTATTTTGTTGTGCTATTAACGGTGAGATACTGTTTTCTTCGTCAACAAAATAAACATTCATATTCGCCGTTTGATGATCCACACCATAAAAACTGATTTTGTTACCATCCCATTTGGTGGGGCGAAATTTCAAAAGATCCTTTGATTCCGTTAATTTCTCAAGTTTATCGTAGTATAAGTCATAAATCCAAACTTCAGTCCACTGACCACCATCTTCATCCATAGTGAATAGAATCAAAGTATTATCATAAAAATATGGTGAATAAGCATTCTTATCGGACGGACTTACTTTTTGAATCTCCTCAGTTTCTAGATTATACAATACAATATCCCATTTTCCAAACAATGTAGTTTGAAAAGTTAAATACTCATCGTTTGGGGAAATATCAGGAAAATACTCAGCAGAATATTCCAATGGAATCTTATCTTGTGTACCTTCTTTAAAGTCAAAAATATAAATTTCCCTATTACCAATATATCTGTCGCTTACAAGATACAACTTATTATTTTGAAAAACAGGGTATTCATCTACCCCTTTCCAAAAAGTGATCTGTAAAACATCCCAGTTTTCTCCATACAAAAACCTTTGAATGGATAATGTCTCCAGAGTTTTTACCGCAAACTTTTCTACCCAATCACTAGTTTCACCAGATTCTTCAGAGTATGAAAAACCTCCGCCATCAAAGTATCCAAACGCAATTGTGATATTTTCCTTAGTATTTGTAAATATATTCATTGTTACATCATAATCATTGATATTTATGGAGTTAGACATCGCATCTTTTATGTTTATATTGTACATATAACTTCCGATACTTTTTATTTTTTCTGCAATTTGATTTGTTATCCATGTATTATCGTTTAAATTTATAATCATATTATCTTTTGATAGATTTGCAGCAAAAGAGACTACTATAACGGGAATAAATGCAAAAACCAAAATTATCTTTTTTATCATACCTTTTCTCACCTTATAAATTTTCTGCAATTTTCCTGAAATGGTAACCGTAAATTGAAAGAGAAATCATTTTTGGAAAAGCTTTAGGTTTCTTAAACAAACTCCAAAAAAACATTTTCCAATATTGTTTTCTTTCTTTACCAACAATCCCTAAAATAAAGATGGATTTAATAAAAGCACTAATTTCTTGAAAACCTATCTTAGCCTTGGAGAATCCAGGTACCTTATAATTAACCAAAAATTTCTTCAAACGATCATAATAGTTTTTGGGCTGATAAAGCTTAGCAACAAGATTTTTGTAATTCTTGACTAGGATTTCCAAGTTCATCTTTGGAATTATATTCGTATTGATATCCACATTGTTTCCACTTATTTCTCCCCGTAATCTATTTTCCTTGAGTAATCTTGAGTATAATTCACTTCCCCTTGGCGCATTTAAAATGCCAACCATGGCGGTAACTATGCCGTTTTTCTGAATAAACTCGAATTGCTTATCGAAAATTGTGGGCTTATCACTGTCAAAACCGACAATAAATCCTCCCTGAATTTCAAAACCAAAACTTTGAATTTTTTTGATAGACTCTTCAAGATTTTGCTTAATATTTTGATACTTATTAGCTTCTCGTAGACTATCCGGATCAGGGGTTTCTAAGCCAATAAAAACTCTGTCAAAACCCGCTTTGAACATCAAGTCCATGAGTTGATCATCATTAGAAAAATCTACAGACACTTCGGTATAAAAAGAAAACGGGTAACCATGAGCTTTTTGCCACTGTATTATTGCGGGTAACACATCTTTTTTTAATTTTGATTTATTTGAGATAAAATTATCGTCTACAAAGAAAACAGAACGCCTCCACCCTGCATCGTACAAAGATTGAAGTTCTTGAATCAACTGTACGCTTGTCTTAGTTCTGGGTTTTCTACCATTCAAGGCGGCAATATCGCAAAATTCACAATTATAAGGGCAACCTCTAGAATACTGGATGCTCATGGACCCATACCATTTGAGATTTAACAGATCCCACCTGGGAACAGGCGTAGTTTCAATATTGCAAAAATTAGGTTTTGCATAATATCTTTTTAATTTGTTATTTTTTATATCTTCAACCAACTCATCCATTAATTCTTCCGCTTCTCCAAGAACAAAATGGTCTACAGTATTTTGAAATGTGTCGGGTTCCATTGTAAAAAGAGGACCACCGGCAACTATAGGTTTGCCATAGTCATTACATTGTTCGATCACATTTACCGCTGACTCTCTTTGAACAGCCATGGCGCTTATAAAAACATAATCTGAATTTAATATATCTTCTTTTTTTAATTTTTCACAATTCATATCCACCAACCTGATGTTCCATTCTTCGGGTAGATAAGAAGCTATTGTAATCAAACCCAAAGGCGGCAAAGCAGCGCGTTTGGAAATAAATTTCAGCACGTGTTTGAAACTCCAAAATGTTTCGGGATAAGCGGGATAAACCAAAAGTATGTTCATAGTTACCCCTCCTTCTAGTTGCTTTATTGCAACGGGGCTAACGATCCATTTATAATTTAATTATACCACATTTTTTAATTTTAAATTTTAAAAGTAAAAAAAGTGAATATCTTTAGGAAACGTTTTCATTTCTTTAAAAAAAGAGTGGTAAAATAACCAGAAGTAAACTATGGGAGGAATTTTATGTTTTTAGGATACCACATTCTAATAAAATTTTATAAAAATGGAGAATTAACAAATGATTTTCCAAAGGAGAGTTATCGCTATTACGAAAAAAATGCAATAGATGGAGATCTTCAAGGTGTCATTAAAGAATTAGACTATTTAAAAGAGCTTGGGATAGATTTGATATATCTTGGGCCTATTTTTAAAAGTAAAACCACACACGGATACGATATTACCAATTATTTTTCTATCTCAGAAAACATAAGTTCCAACTCCGAAGAAGATGCTAAAGCGATCTTTAAAAAGCTTATTGAAGATGCTCATAAAAGAGGAATAAAGGTTATTATCGATCTAGTACTTAACCATGCCTCAAAGGAATTTGATTTTAATTCTGTCCCCAAAGATTTGAACATTAAAACTGAATCTCCCCGTTCACCTCAAGAAGAAAGATGGCAAAGATCCTTTTTGTTTTGGAATCTAGATGATAAAGAGACAAGAGAATTTTTAATAAGAGTTGGAGAGTATTGGCTAAAAAACTTTGAATTAGACGGATTTAGATTGGATCATGCCTTAGGCTTGCCATTAAACTTTTTAGAGGAATTTTCTACAAGGATGAAAAAAATAAAAAAAGATGTGGTAATTTTAGGTGAAGTATGGGAAGACGAGGGAGATAAGATAAAAAATTTTAATCTCCTTAAAAAGTTCAAAGGAGAAGATGCTCAACGTTTTACCAGTCTGTTTGATTTTGCTACATACGATACAATTAAAGAAGTTTTAGGAAAGAAAAATGGGTCGTTACTCGATTTATATAATCAAATAGTATTATCAAACCAATTAAACGAAAGGGTGTTCCAGCTAACTTATTTTATAGAAAATCACGATCTTCCAAGGTTCATAGATATATGCCAAGAATTAGAGACATTTTACATAGCACTTGGTTTATTAATGGCTCTTACAGGAAATGTGATGTTAGAATATGGCAATGAGATAGCTTTAAAAGGAGACTCAACAATTCAAAATTTTCACGAAAGTGGAAGAGTTGCGATGAAATTCAAAGAAGATTGGTCAGATCTAGAGAAACAAACCTTCAATTATTGTAAAAATCTCATTAAATTAAGAAGAGTTCACCCCTCTCTTTCATCAGGGAGTTATGAACTTATAACTTCGGAAGAAAATTTACTAATTTTTAAAAAGAAAGCAGCATATGACGAGATAAAGGTAGTCATTTATATCGGAGAACAAGAGTATCATTTGGATAAAGAATATTTAGATCTAATTAGAAATACAAAAGTTTTGAAATTAAAAAAAGGCATTTATTACCTTCAATGAATTTAAAGTATATTTTTCAGCTCTATAAGCTTGGATATAGCGAGAACATCCTTTTCTTGGATTTGAAGAGATTCCTCATGATTTTTAAACCAGATGGCATCAATTCCACATTTTATTGCCGGTAGGATGTCGTTTTCAAGATCATCACCAACGTAAATAATTTCATCTTTAGACTTTTTAGACATTAAAATGGCATAATTAAAAATCCTTTCATCGGGTTTCGGAAAACCGACATCTTCTGAACTAACTAAAATACTAAAATAGTCATATATTCCCGAACTTTTCATTTTAACAATTTGAGTTTCTCTAAAGCCGTTTGTCAAAATTCCCAATTCATATTTATCTTTTAAATACTCCAAAATTTCCACTGTCCCTTCGACGAGGAGTTTTTGATTCGATAAAATATTTAGGTAAGTATTATTCATCTCTTCTATCAAATCTTCCCTATGCTTTATCTTTAAAGCATTCAAAGAAATTTCAAAACGAAGAAGTTTTAATTCATGTTGACCTATTTCTTTTTTCCTATACATTTCCCATAACTTTTTATTGATCTTTTGGTAGGATTCTACAAACTTGTCCAAAGACGTTTCACGAAAAACGTGACCGTACTTTTGATAGACCAACTTCAATGCTTCTTGTGAATTACTTTCAAAATCCCAAAGGGTATGATCTAAATCAAAGTAGATCATCTTTACTTGGTTTTTCAAATATTTCACCTCTATTCTTCAACTAGATAAAATTACTGAAAAAAATCTCTTTTTTAATTATAACATTAAACCTTTTTTATTCAAAACTTATGAAATAACCATTATTTAATCTTTCTTTATTAAAAAGCTGACAAAGTTAATTCTATTTTTACTTTTTTTTGTTAGAATAATTTTGAATCGTAATTAGTGAAAGAACTAACAATTAAAATTTTAGTGTTTAAAAATATTTTATATTTTTTCATACTTCATGAACTATTTCACAAAGGGGGTGAAGCCTAAATATTAAACTAATGTTCTAGTAAAACTATTCTTTTAGAAATTTCAATCTTTTGTTTTAAAAATGCCTTTAGACAGGAGGAAAAAGTATGACTAAAACAGTAGAGAAAGTCCTTGGTTTGTTAACTTTTGCACTGATTCTCATCCTCGGAAACACACTTTTGGCAACAGATATGCTTTTTTTTAGACTTTTGATTGGAGTAGGTTTTGGATACACCTTAGCGAGAGCTTATACCGGATTTGCTGGAAGTGTCAATAGAGCTTATAGAACAGGATCTACTCAACTCATGCGTGCTATGATATTTATGTTTTTTATAACCTCTGTGATGATCATGGGATTTTTGTTTAATTCAGACCCCACTAATTACAGCCTTTGGATAAACCCAATTAATTTAGGTTTACTGTTGGGAGCTTTCCTCTTTGGTTTTGGTATGTCCCTTTCTGTTTGTTGTGCTACAGGTGTACTTACCGACTTAACTATGGGATTTACAAGAGCTTTGATAACTTTGATATTTTTTGGAATAGGTGTTTTTCTGGGATTTCCTATTCAAAGAACCGCTGGATGGGTTACCAATTCATGGATTACATCTCCAACTGGAGCTGAGTTTAGTGGAGGAGTTTTTTTGCCAGATTTATTCAAATGGGACGGTTTTCAAGGTTATTTAGGGGCTATCTTATTGTTGGGATTATTTTCCTCAATAGTGATTTTTGCTTCTTACCAATACGAAAAAAAGAGAAGGAAAGAAAATACATATTTTGGAGTTCCCTCAGAAAAAGAACAAGAAAGCAGAAAGAAATTAGATCTTTTTAATTTCAAGCTTTTTAGTCAAGAAACTTATGATCATATATTTGTGAAACCTTGGACTTTAACTGAAGGGGCAGTAGTATTAAGTATACTTTTTGTTCTATTGTTTGGAGTTACAAAGGCAGGTTGGGGAGCTTCTACTCCACACGGGGTTTTTATAGGCAAAATACTTATGGTTTTTGGTGTTTCAGGGGAAACTATTGCTGAGTTTACAAAAATGCCTGTTTCTACCTTTACTACGCCTTTTTTTCAAAATGCATCGTTAGTTCAAAACTTCGGAATAGTAGTAGGAGCACTTGCTTATCTTCTATCAGCTGGTAAATTTGTTGAATCATTTAAATCAGAGCTGCGTGTAACTGGAAAAGAAGCCTTTTTATACGCTTTGGGTGGTATTTTGATGGGATTCGGAACCCGTTTTGCCAATGGTTGTAATGTTGGAGCACTATACAGTCCTATAGTCGAATTTTCATTATCAGGTTGGATATTTTTAGCTTTCATGGTTTTAGGTGCTGTGGTTAGCAATAAGATATTTTATAAGATCCCATCAAAAACTGAGTTTAAAGTAGATAAGAATTAACACAATAGTTGTGAACTATAAAAAAAGATGAATTTCATTGATGCAATGCGATTCAGACTTTTTTTGGTCAACTAAAGGAGGCCTTTAAAATGGGTAAACGAATACTTATAGTTGGAGGAGTTGCTGGAGGTGCCTCAGTAGCAGCAAGAGCAAGAAGGCTTGATGAATCTGCTGAAATAATAATGTTTGAAAGAGGGCCCCATGTTTCTTTCTCCAATTGTGCCTTACCATTTCATTTAAGTGGTATGGTTGAAAATAGTGATGATTTAGTTTTGATGACACCAGAACAATTTAAAAAACAGTATAACATTGAAGCAAGGGTTAACAGTGAAGTTATAAAAATTATAAGGGACCAAAAGAAAGTCATTGTTAGAAATACAAAAACGGGAGAAGAATACGAAGAGCATTATGACAAATTGGTTCTTTCTCCAGGGGCCAAACCTGTTCTTCCAAAAAGTATCGAAGGAATAGACAGAGCAAATGTATTTACAGTCAGAAACGTGGTAGATATAGTTAAAATTAAAGACTACATAGAAAAAAATAACATAAAAGATGTTGCGGTAGTTGGAGGAGGTTATATTGGAGTCGAAGTTGCAGAAAACCTTAAATTAGCGGGTTATAACGTTAATTTGATAGAAGCTCTAGATCAAGTAATGCAAACGTTTGACTACGATATGGTTCAGATCTTACATAAAGAGTTATACGATAACGGTGTAAACCTTATTTTAAGTGATTCTGTAACTAAAATCTTTGATGATTATGTAGAACTAAAATCCGGTAAAAAAGTAAATGCTAGAGCTGTTATAATGGCTGTAGGAGTATGCCCTGAAACCTCTTTGGCAAAGGATGCTGGTTTGGAAATAGGTGAAACAGGTGGTATTAAAGTAGATCATAACTACAGAACAAGCGATGATGATATCTATGCTGTTGGAGACGCCATAGAAACCTATTCTGCTTTACTATGCAAACCTTGCAGACTACCTCTTGCTGGTCCTGCCCAACGACAAGCAAGGGCTGCAGCAGATCATATTTACAATATACCTCATATAAATAAAGGCGTTATTGGGTCATCAGTTGTGAAAGTTTTCAATTTAAACGCAGCTGCCACGGGCCTAAATGAAAAGCAAGCTAAAGCTAATAACATTCCTTACGACTTTGTTTATATCATTCCTCAGGATAAAGTCGGCTTAATGCCGAATAGTTATCAGCTACATTTAAAATTGATATACGAAGTTCCTACGGGAAGAATACTTGGAGCACAAGCAATTAGCGAAGGTGATGCCCCTAAACGTATTGATGTGATAGCTACACTAATTCGTATGAATGGAACATTAGAAGACTTAAAAGAGTTAGAACTATGTTATGCGCCTCTGTTTTCCACTGCTAAAGATCCAGTTAATCATGCTGCGTTAGTTGGTTTAAATCTATTGCATGGTAGATTCAGACAAGTCCCTGTGACTAAAGTTAGGGAACTTGTCGAAAATGGCGCTTTCATCATTGATTGTCGTGAAAGAGATGAATACGAAAAAGGTCATCTAAAAACCGCTGTTAACATACCGTTGAGTGAACTTAGGGAAAGACTGAATGAAATACCTAAAGATCGTCCAGTCTATATTCATTGCCGTTCTTCTCAGAGAAGTTATAATGCGATTATAGCTCTTCAAGGAAGAGGGTACAAAAATGTCTTTAATATTTCCGGTTCATTCTTAGGTACCTGTTATTATGAATATTATTTAGACCAAATCACTGGTAGAGAAAAGATAGTTACCGCTTATAATTTTGATTGATTTATGTTTAGACTAAAATTGTGATACAATTCATAGGCCATCAAGAAAATTGATGGCCTTTCATTTAAAATCTTTGTAAAAAGAGAAGGAATTGTTTGCATGAATAATAATGAATCAAACAAAAAAAACAATCATATTTTATTAACAGTATTCACTTGGTTAACGATATTTTTAGCCTGGTATATTGTTACAAAACTAGAAATATTTACTCCAACTCTGCTACCCTCACCTCAAAGAGTCTGGTCCGCTTTTTTAAATTTGATCAGAGATGGATACAACAATATTCCATTATGGGTGCATATAGGAACAAGTTTCAAAAGGTTATTCGTTTCCTTAGCTTTTGCTATAATATTTGCTTTACCTATAGGACTTTTAAGTGGTTATTTTAAAAGAGTGGAAGCGATAATAGATTCTATCGTAGAATTTTATAGGCCTTTACCTCCTTTGGCTTATTACACGATTCTTATCTTATGGTTTGGTATAGGAGACTTATCAAAAGAAGTTTTACTTTTTTTAGCCGCCTTTGCTCCCATATACATAGCTTGCGTTTCCGCTGTGAAAGGAATAAACCAAGATTATATATTGAGTGCAAGATCCTTGGGAGCAGATCAAACGAATGTGTTTTTTAAAATTGTTTTACCTGCATGTCTACCAGAAATATTTACCGGTATCAGAACTTCTTTCGGTGTGGCATACACAACTCTTGTTTCTTCTGAAATGGTTGCAGCTACCTCTGGTATTGGTTGGATGGTAATTGATGCCTCTAACTATTTAAAAAGCGATGTCATATTCGTTGGCATTTTTATAATGGGAATCAGTGGTGTTTTAATAGATTATGGATTACGATCTTTAGAAAGAAAATTAATTTTCTGGAAAGGTAAGGTTTAAAAACTGGTTTCTCCTTAGAGGAGGTGTTATGGCATATATGAAAAGTAGATTAATGAAATCTTTACTATTTTTGGTTTTAATTACATTGATAACTCTTATTTTTACAAGTTGTAATAAGGGTCAGCAAGACTTACCCGAAGAGATCAATATTGGGATTTTAAGAGTCCCGAATGACGAAACCATTGCCATTGAACAAGGGCTGTTTGATAAATACTTTACTGATAAGGGCATCAAATGTAATTTTATAGTTTTTGATTCTGGAGTAGAAGCCAATCAAGCTTTCGCCTCAGGAAGTATAGATTTTGCTACCATGGGGAACATAAATTCTATCATTGCTTTCGTTAGAGACCTTGATGTAGAGTTAATTTGGATACACGAAGTCTTGGGTGATATAGAGGCCCTGGTCGTTAGAGAGAACGATGAAATAAACAGTATAAACGATCTTATTGGTAAAAAGATAGCAACTCCTTTTGCTTCCACTAGTCATTATATTTTACTGAATATTCTCAAAGAGGCAGGAATAGAAGATAAAGTTCAACTGCTAGACATGAAAACAACCGAGATAGTTGCTGCCTGGTCAAGAGGAGATATAGATGCTGCTTATACTTGGCAACCTTCTTTAGGTGAACTTATAGCAAATGGTGGAAGAGTTTTGATTTCCAGTGAGGATATGTTAGAACAAGGCTATATTACAGCAAATGTGGCTTTAGTTAGCAAAAAGTTTTCAGAAAAGTACCCTGATTTAGTTGTATCTTTTATAGACTGTTTGGCTGAAGCAAACGACATATATTTAAATGATCCAGAACGTGCTGCTGAAATAGTTTCGAAAAATTTAGGAATATCTCCTGAAACTGCTTTAACCCAAATGCAAGGCTCAATTTGGCTTACAAGAGAAGAGATGATCAGTTCTATGTATATGGGAACAAGTGAAAAACCTGGTAATTTTGTAAGAGTCATGAAAGATACGTCAGATTTTTTAAAAACTCAGGGCTATATCGAAAGTTCGCCAAGTTTAGAAGAATTTATTGAATATATTAACCCTTATTACATTGAAAAATCCTTGGAAAAGGATGATGAAATATAGACAATCTTTATAAAGAAACTTTGATAAAAATTGAAAATTTGAGTGTCAATTACGAAACAAAAACCGGTGTGATAGAAGCTTTAAAAGACGTTAATTTAGAATTGAAAAAAAGCGAGTTTCTTTGTATTTTAGGACCCTCCGGTTGCGGAAAAAGTACATTGTTAAGAGTAATAGCAGGTTTCATCCCATTAACATCAGGGAAATGTTTGATGCATGAAAACCCCATAGAAGGGCCAGACTGGCATAGAGGAGTTGTATTTCAATCTCCTACTCTATATCCATGGTTAACTGTTAAAGGAAACATCGAGTTTGGGCCAAAAAGCAGGGGTGTCGCAAAAGACAAAATCGAAGAAATTTCAAAATTTTTTATTCAAGAAGTTGATCTTACCGGTTTTGAAGAAAAATATCCCTTCGAGCTTTCCGGAGGTATGAAACAGCGAGTAGCTCTTGCAAGAGTTTTAGCAAATTATCCTGAAGTTATCTTAATGGATGAACCTTTCGGATCCTTAGACGCATTTACTAGGAGCAATATGCAAAATTTGATTAGAAATATTTGGCAAGAAAATAATTGTAGTATATTTTTTATAACTCATGATGTAGACGAAGCTTTAATGCTAGGTACGAAAGTTTTAGTGATGTCTCCCAGACCTGGAAAAATAATCAAGGAATTTAACTTGGATTTTACCAACAAGTTGCTAACTCAAAAAGCAAAAGAGATACTTCATACAGAAGAATATTTTAATACAAAAAGCGAAATTTTAGATTTAATAAACTCTCAAAGTGAAATATAAAAAGATTATTCTTTTTTTGCTCTTAAGTTCTTTGCCTCATGTAAGTATACAAAATTTTGGGTGCTGCTTTCACAAATAATCAGCACCCTTATTATTTTTTCTCGAGAATCGTTAAAGGAAGCTTCTTCTAAACTCATAAAAGGGACGTTATTCAGATCTAATTTCTCACGTAAAATGGTAGCAGGATTGAGACTTTTGATGTCAGGAGTTACAGAGAATATCACTGATATTATACGTGATATATCGTTTTTATTCATTATCTCATTCCATAGCTCTATAACATTTTCAGTTAATTCTATTGGATGATCTTCGTTTAAAGAAGTCGCTCCTCTTATTCCCACTATTTTATATTCAGGCTCCATATTATCATATCCCCATTTATTATCACCAAAACACTTAATTATTTAGTTTTTTGTTCCAAACCCAATTCTCGTTTAACGAATACATGTTTATAAAACTCTAATTCATCACCTTTAGTGAAATCTTCGAAATTTTCAAATTGAATTCCACATTCTTTAGGTGCTTCAATAGATTTAACTTCATCTTTATAATGTTTCAAACTCTTAATTTTTACATCGGCAACTAAACCGCCACTCCTATAGATTCTAACTCCACCATCCCGTTGAACGTAACCTTCATTTACTTGAACACCAGCAATTTTCCCTACACCTTTTATCTTGAACTCTTCTTTAATTACACCATTTCCCGTAAGCTCTTCCTTTTGAATAGGCTCTAACATACCTTCTAAAGCTTTCTTGATATCATCAATCAAATCAAATATAATATTGTATCTTCTGACTTCTATTCCCTCAGCTTCTGCCATCTTTAATGCCTTTGAATCAGCTTTTACTCTAAAACCCAAAACAATCGCATCTGAAGCGGAAGCTAACATTATATCGCTTGTGCTTACTGGACCTATTCCAGCATGTATAATTTCAATATTTATTTCTGGATTTTCAAACTTTTGGATAGCATTCCTCAAAGCCTCTATTTCTCCATAAGTACTAGCTTTTAATAAAATATTTAATTTCTTTTTTTCTTCCTCTTCCATTTTTTGCATAATATCTTCAAGCTTTACGTGCCTTTTAGCTGGACCTTTACTTTTTTCTTCTTCTTTTTCTTTTATTTTTTCTGCTAGCCCTCTGGCTTCTTCTTTTGAATCAATAACGTATAAAATAGAATGTGTGTTTGGAACATCGTTAAACCCCAAAACTTGAACAGGGGTGGAAGGAACGGCTCTTATTAAACTTTCTCCTTTGTCATTTATCAATCTTCTGACTCTGCCATAAGTAGAACCCGAGATAAAGTCATCTCCAACTTTCAATATTCCGTCTTTAACAATAACCGTTCCCAAAGGGCCCATAGCTTTATCAACGCGACTTTCAATTATTACTGCTCTAGCTTTTCCATCGGGAATACATCTTATCTCCTGCATTTCAGATTCTAGGAGAATCATTTCCAACAATTCATCGATTCCTTCGCCTGTTTTTGCTGAAACAAGAACTGTTATTGTATCTCCTCCCCAATCTTCCGGAATAAGATTGAGTTTAGAAACCATCTGTTGTTTTGTTAATTCAACATTGGCATTAGGTTTATCAATTTTATTTATAGCCACTATTATAGGAACGTTGGCACTTTTTGCATGATTATAAGCTTCTATTGTTTGAGGCATTACACCATCATCTGCCGCAATGATAAGAACAACTATATCAGTTACTTGAGCTCCTCTGGCTCTCATTTCTGTAAATGCTTCGTGGCCAGGGGTATCAATAAAAGTAATCCTTTGGCCGTTGTACTCTATCTGGTAAGCACCTATAGATTGAGTAATACCGCCTTCTTCTTTATCAGCGACGTGGGTATTTCTAATTTTGTCTAACAAGGTTGTTTTCCCATGATCAACGTGTCCCATAATAGTGACAACCGGAGGGCGTGGAGCCAATTTGTCTTTCTCTTTTTCATAAATATCGTTCCATTTTTTGGCAAGGATGGCTTCTATATCTTGTTCTTTTCCTTCTTCTGTTTCCTTTTTTTCAATTTCGAAATTCAATATAACGTTATAGCTCATAGCAATATTTTCTGCCAGGTTTTTATCTAGTTTCTGGCCAGGTTTTAATACTATGCCTTTCATAAACATGTCTTTTATAATATCGTTTTGTTCCAATCCAATTTCTTTTGCTAAAATATCAAGCGTTAAATCGTGGGAAGGTATAGTAACCTCTCTTAAAAGCTTTTCTTCAACAGGTTCTTCTTTTGGTTTTTCCGTGACTTTTACTTGTTCTAAAGATTTACTTTTCTCTTTTGAAGGTTCTTTTTGTTTTTTTACTTCTTTTTTAGTTTGCCTTTCTTCTTCAATAAGATCCTTGATAACTTGCACAGTTTCTTCTTCTATAGTACTCATATGACTTTTGACAGAAATATTTAATTCCTTTTCTAAAAATTCCATTAATTCTTTAGAGTTCATTCCCAACTCCTTTGCAACTTCATATATTCGGGTCTTCGACACCTATAAACCACCTCCACTATTGGAACATTTTCAATATCCCTTCGACGATATTTTCATCTGTAATTCCTATGACACTTATATTTTGTTTACCAAGAGCCTTAGCTAATGTTGACTTTGAGCAATATAATTCTATATAAGGTACATCGAAAATTTGACAATGTTTTATTACGTCTAGTTTCACTCTTGAACCAACATCCTTTGGAATAAGTATTAATTTCTTTTTTTGAAATGAGCGTATATAATTCCTCAATCCTTGCTTACCATAAACAATCTTCTTCGCTTTAGCAGCAAAACCCATATAACTCAAGATCTTTTGTTCCCTTAAGGAATTCTCATTCCCCATGCTTTCTTCAAATCCCCTTTTCCATGAAACCTTCTCTTTTTATTATAACATTTTATTGCTGTCATTCAAAATATTTTTTCATTACATTTTAAGAAAATGCATAAAAACCAAAAAAGGACAAAAACTATCCATATTGTTATTTAAAAAGTATGGTAAAATAAAAATAAGAAAACTTTCACAATTTTTAGAGGAGGGATACTTGTGACAAAGTTAGTAAGAAAGAACTATCTCATGGCTCCAGGACCAACCCCTGTTCCAATTGATCTTTTATTGGAAGGTGCAAAGGATACCATCCATCATAGAACCCCACAATATTTAGAAATTCAAAGCACAGCCCTAGAAAATCTTAAATATCTCTTTCAAACAAAGAATAATGTATACACCTTAGCTGCTTCTGGAACAGGAGTAATGGAAGCTGCAGTTGCCAACCTTATTTCACCAGGTGATACGGCTATTGCTGTAAATGGAGGTAAATTTGGGGAAAGATGGTGCGAATTGTGTAAAGCTTACGATGCAAATTTAGTTGAAATCGATATCGAATGGGGAAAATATGTTCGAGTAGAACAAATAAAAAAAGAACTAGAAGAGCATCCAGAAACAAAAGCTGTTTTCACCACCATAAGCGAAACCTCTACAGGTGTTGTACATCCTATCAAAGAAATAGCTGAGATTGTAAAAGAAACTGATGCGGTTTTAGTTGTTGATGCTATTTCTGGAATGCTGGCTGAACCTTTAAAAATGGATGAGTGGAACATTGATGTTGTAGTAACTGGAGTTCAAAAGGGATTTATGATGCCTCCAGGAGTAGCCATGATAGCTTTAAGTGACAAAGCAATGAAAGTTGTAGAAAATTCTAACAACCGTAGATATTACTTTGATTTAAGAGCATATAAAAAAAGTTTTCCGGATTCTCCATATACTCCTCCTGTTAACCTTGTTTATCAGTTAGCAAAGGCAACCCAGACGCTAAAAGAGGAAACAATTGGAAACGTTTGGGAAAGACACAGAATCTTGGCAGAAGCAACAAGGGCTGCTATTAAAGCGATGAACTTAGAACTTTTTGCAGAAAGACCTGGAAATGTATTAACAGCAATAAAGGTACCTCAGAATATTAATGGTGAAGGTATAGTTAAATTCTTGAGAGATGAATGGGGAGTTACCTTTGCAGGAGGACAGTCCCAGCTAAAAGGAAAAATAATAAGAATTGCTCATCTTGGTTACATGTCAAAATTTGATGTTATTGTCGCTGTAAGTGCCTTAGAAATGGCTTTTAATAAATTTGGTTTCGAAGTTGAACTTGGAAAAGGTGTAAAAGCTGCCGAAGAAGTTTTCATGAAAGAGGGGGTTTAAATAACTATGAAAATTCATATAAACGACCCTTTGGATGAAAATGCCTTAAAAAAATTACAAAATGAATTACCTGATGTTGAAATTACTTCGGAACACCTCGAAAAAGATGTCCTCAAAGATAAAATTAAAGAAATTGACGTATTAATTGTAAGAAGTGCAACTAAGGTAACGAAAGAAATATTAGAACACGCAGATAAATTAAAGATTGTCGCAAGAGCGGGCATGGGATTAGATAATATAGATGTAGATACTGCTAAATCGAAAGGAATAACCGTCTTAAATACTCCTGGCCAGAATTCCTTATCCGTTGCAGAATTGGTTATAGGAATGGTTTTAGATATTTATCGACACATTACAAGAGGGACGATCGGTTTAAAAAATGAACAATGGGAGAAAAAACAACTAGAAGGATTGGAGTTGTCGCAAAAAACCTTTGGCATCATCGGTTTTGGCTATGTAGGAAAAAATTTGGCAAAATTACTAAAAGGTTTCCAGACCAATACTTTGGTGTATGATGTTTTTGAGATAAGTGCAGAAGAGCAAAAGAATTATAATGTTAGACAGGTATCTTTGGAGGAGTTACTCCAAAATTCTGACATTATTTCTTTACATATTCCAAAAAACGAAAAAACTTACCATTTTATAAGTGAACCCCAAATCAAAATGATGAAAGATGGTGCAGTAATAATTAATGCTGCAAGGGGGGGCGTCCTCGACGAGGATGCTGTGCTTAAATATTTGAAAAATGGCAAGCTCCTTGGAGTAGGATTGGATGTTTTCGAAGAAGAACCTCCAAAGGGTGATCTATACAAGGAACTTTTTGCTTTACAAAACGTTGTCGTAACACCCCATATAGGTGCTTCTACAAAAGAAGCGCAAGAACGAGTGGGAATAAATATAATAGACAGAGTGGTAGAAGAAGTTAAAAAACAGAACTGACGAAATGAAGTTATATTTTCTTAAATCAATTTTTAAATTTAATTGAGTAGATATATGGTATAATCAGATGGCTTTAATTAGCATATGTAACAGATAGCAAAGATTTTAAAAACTATTTGGAGGTGTAGCTATGAAGATAGTTATTGACAAAGAAGCTTGTATAGGAGACGCTATATGTGAAAGTTTATGCCCAGACGTATTCCAAATGGCTGATGATGGAAAAGCCGAAGTTATTGATGAACAAAGTGACGCACCATGCGTGCAAGATGCTATCGATGCCTGCCCAACTGAAGCTATAAGTATCGAAGAATAATACGGTAACAAAAATAGTTTTTAAATTAATCGGGGATTTCTCCCCGATTTTTTTATTTTTAATCAATTTGTAGTATAATCTGTTTAGCCCTTAGAATATTATAACTTTTTTAATTTTTAAAAAATGGGCAATGTTTTCTAGTGGAGGGGTAGAGATGGAAAATGCAAAGGTGTTTGTTATTACCTCTGGAAAAGGGGGAGTTGGTAAAACTACCATCACAGCTAATTTAGGGGCCACCTTAGCAAAAAAAGGTTACAATGTTTGCCTTATAGATGCAGATATTGGATTGAAAAATCTGGATTTGATTTTGGGGTTGGAAAACAGAATAGTTTACACTATAATGGATGTTGTAAGTGGTAACAAAACTGTTATGGAAGCACTCGTAAAACACAAACAATTAAAAAATCTCTCTCTACTGGCTTCTTCTCAAATTGCCAACAAAGATTTAATGTCCCCTCAAGATATGAGCGATATAGTCTCTAAACTCTCTAAACATTTTCATTACATTATTATAGATTCCCCAGCAGGAATAGAAAGAGGATTCCAAAACGCTGTTTCATCTGCACAACACGCTATCGTTGTTACTACACCAGACCTGACTGCCATAAGCGACGCAGATAGAGTCATAGGGTTGCTTGAAAATCAAGGTTATACCGACGATCGCATATCATTAATTGTGAATCGATTAAAATTGAGACTTGTTAAAAGAAACGAAATGCTTTCCGCTGATGATATTAAAGAAGCTCTAGCATTGAATTTAATCGGAATAATACCTGATAGTGAGGAAATTTTACTTTCTTCCAACGAAGGAACTCCAATATCGACAAACCAAGAAGCTAAACTTTATTCTGTTTTCAATAATATAAGCGATAGAATCTTAGGAAAAGATATACCTTTAGAAAAAGATTTGATAGATGTCGACCACGCCCCTCAAGGATTTATAGAATTCATCAAAAGAATATTCAGAAGAGGGTGAAAGTAAATGTGGCCTTTCAAAAGTAAAAAGACTAAAACTCGGGAAACCGCAATAAAAAGAATGAATTCTTTCTTAAGTACCTCAGACCGAAAAAATGGAGGAAAGAGCCAAATTAGATTTGAAAATGTCAAACAAGAAGATTTGGATTTCGTAATAAACTATATTAAAGATTATGCTGTTAAACATCTGTCAGTAAAAAAAGAAGATGTCAAAGTACATGTCTCCAAAGAGGGCAACTCTATCACTATTGTTGCTAATATATTTTACCAGTAATAAATAAGGAGTTGAGGATTATGATATATACCTACTCTTTAAAAACCCATAATAGAGAAGAAATGATCGACATAACCAGCTATATTCAACAGAGTGTTGAAAATTCAAAAATAGAAGAAGGCATTTTGATAGTATATGTCCCCCATACAACTGCCGCCGTAACAATCAACGAAAATGCAGATCCATCTGTAAGAAAAGACATCACAGATTTTCTAAGAAATAAAATCCCTAAAAGTACGGAATATTCCCATCTTGAAGGCAATGCTGACTCGCATATAAAATCAACGCTCGTTGGACCAACATTGTCTTTAATTATTGAAAATGGAAAGCTTTTATTGGGAACATGGCAAGGAATTTATTTCTGTGAGTTCGATGGTCCAAGAAACAGAAATTTTATAGTAAAAATCATCGAAGGTTAAAGTTTAAAGTTAATAATCTTTTATTACAACAAAAATTGACCAGAAATATTCCGGTCAATTTTTTTATATGCATCATTTGCATAGCAAATGAGAATACGGAAAGTATTTCTAAAGCATTATGAATAAAGGTTTTAGCACAAGTCAGGACATCATTTGCTTCGCAAATGAGAATTTGGAAGGTATTTCTAAAGCATTATGAATAAAGCTTTTTGCACAAGACTGCAAAAAAAGTTGCATTATAATTTTATTTGTTGTATAATTAAGAAAATTACTATTTGATTTCTTTTCTGTTAGATTATTAATATATTCTTATGAAATTCTGTTCACATAAGATAAAGACTATGAAAATTTTTTCTACACTTTATTAAGCAAAATAACATCTACACATATTATATGAGGAGGGGAAAAACATGAGAAAAACCGTTGTTTTGGTGTTTTTGGTAGTTATTATGACTTTCACACTCTTTGGTCAAGAAGTCATCAAAATTGGTATGAACTTTGAACTAACAGGACCTGTTTCTGGGTATGGTCAAATGTCAAGAGACGGTGTAATGTTAGCCAACAAGTTGAAACCAACAGTTAACATCGGGGGTAAAGAAATCAAAGTGGAAGTTGTAGCTGTCGATAACAAATCTGACAAAGCAGAATCAGCTAACGCAATAAGAAGGTTGATAGATCACGAAAAGGTAGTTGCAGTTATTGGTCCTGCAACAAGTTCGGCAGCATTAGCTGCAGCTTCAATAGCGGAAGAAAGGCAAATACCAATGGTGGTCAACACCGCCACTAACCCTTTAGTTGCCCAAAACAAAAAGTATGTATTCAGGACCTGTTTTGAAGATACCTTGCAAGGTGCTCTACTTGCAACATTTGCCTGGGAAGAACTTGGAGCTCAAAACGTCGCCATAATGGTAGATGTAGCACAAGATTACGTTGTGGGACTTGCTAATTATTTTGAAAAAGCTTTTGAACAGTTTGGAGGAACGTATTTTACTGAATTTTATACTACTGGTGACCAAGATTTCACCGCTCAACTTACCGACGCCCTTTCAAAAAATCCAGATGCTATTTTTATGCCAGGGTACTACGCTGAAATAGCCTTAATTTCCAAGCAAGCTAGAGATCTAGGTTTCACAGGACCCATGTTTGCTGGAGATGGTGCCGACGCACCAGAATTAATACAAATTGGTGGAGAATACGTAGAAGGCCTTTCTTATACAACTTACTTTCACGAGGATGCAGAATTATCCCCTGCTACCAAACCTTTTGTAGAGGCCTATCAAGAGGAATACAACAGAAGAGCCGACGCATTTGGAGCTTTGGCCTATGATGCTTACATGGTAATAGTTAACGCTATTGAGTCTGCACAGTCCACAGATCCTGTAAAAATTAGAGACGCTTTAGCACAAACTAGAGACTTTCCGGGTGTCGCCGGTACAATTACGTATCCTCAAGGCTCTGGAAACCCTATAAAACCAGCGGTAATAAACATGGTTGAAAACGGACAATTTGTTTTCCGTACCGTTATAAAACCCAGGATGTAATATTTAACTATATTAAAGCCATCTCACAAAATGAGATGGCTATACTTTCTTGGATCCAGAAAGGGGGGTCATAATTGACTATCCAAATGTTCTTTCAACATCTAGCAAATGCCATCTCTCTTGGCAGCATATACGCACTTATTGCCATAGGTTATACTATGGTTTATGGGATACTCAATTTAATAAATTTTGCTCATGGTGACATTTTTACTTTTAGCATGTATTTTGCTTTTTATGCAGTTACTCTCTTTTTATTTCCATGGTGGGCAGCTTTTATTTTTGCGATTGTTTTAACGACTCTACTAGGTGCTACAATCGAACGAGTCGCTTACAGACCATTAAGAAAGGCTAATGCCCCCAAGATCTCAGCATTAATCACAGCTATTGGTGTATCGTTCTTCTTACAAAACTTCGCAATAGTTGTCTTTGGTGGAAGAGCAAAATCATTCAATCCCCAATTAGGAGTTTACCCAACACAATTTGCACAAGTACTAACTTTTGGAGATGTAAGGATACCTTTACTAACTTTCATAATCATAGGTGTTTCTATTCTTGCACTTTTTGTATTGGTCTGGATAGTTTATAGAACAAAAGCCGGCATGGCGATGAGGGCAGTTTCTAAAGATGTTACTGCAGCAAAATTAATGGGCATAAACACCGACAGAACTATTTCTCAAACATTTATGTTGGGGTCCGCCTTAGCAGCTGTAGGAGGTATTCTTTGGGCTATGAAATACCCTCAAATCTATCCTTATACCGGCATGATCCCCGGTTTAAAGGCATTTATAGCTGCAGTTGTCGGAGGAATTGGAAGTATTCCAGGAGCTATGCTTGGAGGTTTTATTTTAGGGGTTGCCGAAATAATGATAGTCGCATTCTTACCCGCTTTGGCAGGATATAGAGACGCTATTGCTTATATTATTTTGATAGTTATTCTTCTAGTAAAACCAAACGGGCTTCTCGGTGTGGAAATAGGGGAGAAGGTGTGAATATGGAAAAAACGCTATCTTTTAAGACTAAATTCTTTTTGACAATTCTTTTTATATTGGCAATCTTTCTATTACTGTTGACAGCTAATAACAAAGCTAGTGATTATTTAATTTTGATATTGAATTTAATGGCAATTAATATAATATTCGCCGTAAGTTTAACCTTTATTAACGGTATTACAGGTATCTTTTCGTTGGGGCATGTTGGATTCATCGCAATTGGGGCATATGTATCGTCCATTTTAACACTTTCTCCTGCTCAAAAAGAAATAAGTTTTCTGATAAAACCTTTAATATACCCCTTAAATGTTATCCAAATCCCTTTCCTACCAGCAATTATAATAGCTGGACTGGTAGCTGCTGCGTTTGGTTACTTAGTTGCTGCCCCATCTCTTCGACTAATTGGTGATTATTTAGCCATCGCAACCCTTGGTTTAGGTGAGGTGGTTAGAATCGTTGCAAATAATACCTGGTCTATCACAAATGGGGCTTTGGGTTTAAAAAGCATCCCACAATATTCTAACCTATGGTGGACTTGGGGATTTGCTTTAATTACCGTAGTCTTCATTTCCAGCTTAATAAAAAGTAGTTATGGAAGAGCTTTAAAGGCAATAAGAGAAGATCCAATTGCTGCTAAATCTATGGGAATTAATGTTTTTTCTCATCAAGTAGTCACTTTTGTAATTGGTTCTTTTTTTGCAGGAGTTGGTGGAGCATTATGGGCTCACTTAATCACTACTATAGATCCAAAATCTTTCATGTTTCAAAAAACCTTTGAAATATTGATAATGGTGGTCATCGGTGGACTTGGGAGTATTAGTGGAGCCATAATCGGAGCTTCACTTTATACAGTAGGATTAGAGTTCCTTAGAGTTCTAGAAGAACCAATATCGATAGGTCCCATCTACATACCAGGTGTCCCGGGAATGAGAATGGTGGTTTTATCTCTCATTCTCATAATTATAATGCTATTTTGGAGAAGAGGCATAATGGGAAGAAATGAAATAACATGGGATGGCATCTATAAACTGATAATGAAAGCAAGAAATAAAAATAGATTGAGAGATGATGAATGAATTAGAAAATTTTCAAGGAGGCTTCCAATGACTAACCAATACGATAACGAATATATCTTAGAATTTGAGAATGTAACCAAAAGATTTGGAGGTTTAATGGCAGTTAATAACTTCAATGGCTATTTGAAAAATGGCGAATTACTTGGTCTAATAGGTCCCAATGGAGCAGGGAAAACCACTCTTTTCAATTTGATCACTGGTATATACACTCCAGATACTGGAAAAATTTTATTTAAGAAACAAAAAATAAATTCTAAAAAACCTCATGAAATAACTCAGTTGGGAATTGCTAGAACTTTTCAAAATATTCGATTGTTTAAAGATATGACAGTTCTAGAAAATGTTTTAGTCTCTCAGCATTTGAAATTGAAAAGTTGGATTTGGCTTTTTAAAAGTGTTTTAAAAACTCCTAACGTTTTAAAAGTGGAAAAAGAGATGCAAAACGAAGCCTGGGATCTTCTAGAAGAAGTCGGATTGTCTGTTTACGCTAATGACAAGGCAAACTCTCTTCCATATGGATTACAAAGAAAGTTAGAAATCGCAAGAGCACTTGCCACCGGAGCAAACCTACTTCTGTTAGACGAACCGGCGGCAGGAATGAACCCTCATGAAACAAGTGAATTGATGGAGTTTATAAGACATATAAGACAGGAGTTTGGACTATCTATTCTCATCATAGAGCATGACATGAAAGTTATCATGGGAATTTGTGAGCGTATTTATGTCTTGGATTATGGGAAAAAAATCGCTGAAGGAAGTCCACAGGAGATTCAAAAAGATCCTTTGGTAATAAAAGCCTATTTAGGTGAGGAGTTGGCAATATGAACAGTGAAAATTCAAACATAATTCTTAAAATATCTGATATGAACGTTCACTATGGTGGTATCCATGCAGTAAAAGGAATCGATATGGAAATCAAAAAGAATGAAATCACAACGTTGATTGGATCAAATGGAGCGGGAAAAACTACAACCTTGAACGGAATAATGAATGTAGTTAAAAAGAGCGGTGGAAAGGTGTTTTTAGATAATGTTGATATTACAAACATGGAAACTCATAGAATGGTAGAAAAAGGAGTAGTTCTAGTCCCTGAAGGTAGACGTATATTCCCAAATCTAACGGTTTTAGAAAACCTCCGATTGGGTTCGTATTCTCGCAAAGACTCTGAAAAAATAAGCGAAGATTTCGATTGGGTACTTACACTTTTCCCACGATTAAAGGAAAGACTCAAGCAACTTGGAGGCACACTATCTGGGGGAGAACAACAAATGCTGGCGGTTGCAAGAGGGTTAATGTCAAGACCAAAGGTTCTAATGCTTGATGAACCTTCTCTTGGACTAGCTCCTATTCTAGTTAAAGAGGTTTTAGAAACTATAGAAAAAATATGTGAAGAGGGGGTAACCATACTGCTTGTAGAACAAAATGCCGTTGGTGCATTAAAAATCGCTCATTATGGTTATGTCTTAGAAACCGGCAAAATTGTTCTCGAAGGACCTGCAAAAGATCTCTTAGAAAACGATGAAGTTAGGAAAACTTATCTAGGAGTGACGGTTTAAAACTTTGAAACCACATCACACTTTCTTAAGCTTCTTCTAAGCTTCCATTAAGTGAACATTAAGCATATTGTTTTATTATTCTGATGTATCAAAAATAAAAAACATTACTTAGTGGAGGTGTTGGTATGAAAAAAGTTTTTCTGTCTTTCTTTATAGGTATTCTTTTAGTCGGATCGTTATTTGCACAAGTAGGACCAGCTGGTGGGGCTCCAATGTCCCAGGTACAAAATCAGGATCCTCTCAACCAAATGGTTCAGGATCAAGAAAGATTGCAAGAAAGAATATTCTTTCAAGATGTTTCACCAGTAACCATTACAGGAACTGTCAAAACCATAGTGGATAACGATGTATTTCTAACCTTGAGTGTTGAAGTAGACTCTGAAATCTACTCAGTAAGAGTGCCCAAGAATTTTTTGGATGATGTAAAAGCCGGTGAAAGTATTGAACTAACAGGATACAAGGTAGTAATAAACGACATCAAAAACTTTGTACCTTTAGAGATCAAATATCAAGATAGAACAGTGAATATGCAGAGATATATGGAAAATGTTCGATCTCAAAATTTCGAAGAAAGATACCAAGAAGATTTCCAACAAAATCAAGATTATCAAAGATATAGAGACTACCAAGATTACCAAGATTACCAAGATTTCAAAAGATATCAACAGTACAAGAATTATCAAGACTACCAAGATTTTCAAAGATACCAAAACTACCAAAGATTCAATCAACAAAGATATCAAGATTGTCCCTATTACAACGACTAATTCAAAGTAAAAACGATGAAAAGAGGCCTAAAGGCCTCTTTTTTTATACAAAGAAATAATTAACTTTATAATATTTTTCAAAAATTGAAAAAAACTTCAATATTTGGCTTTAATCGTCTATAATCATGAAATTTTTTTCATAATCGTCTATAATCACCTTTTTTAAAAAACGAGAATTGTGATTCAATTAATAGTAGAAACATAATACTTGTGTTGTGGACAGCGGGACCAAGGGGCACTAAAGAAAGGAGTATATAATTTATTTAAGAAGGAGAAAAAATGAGAATACAAAATCATCCCATACTAAGTTTCAATAGAGATAAACAAATAAAGTTCTATTACAATGGTAAAGAATTGATAGGTTACGAAGGAGAAACCATTGCGGCAGCATTGTACGCAAATGGTGTTTTTAAATTCAGTGAAAGTAAGAAATTACACAGACCAAGAGGGATTTTCTGCGCTATTGGACATTGTTCCTCCTGTTTGATGACAGTTGATGGAGTCCCAAACGTAAGAACGTGCATAACTCCTCTAAAAGATGGAATGAAAGTGGAATCCCAAAATATCGGAGTTGAGATAAATGAGTAAAATTGAAAACCTTGAATTATTGGTTGTAGGTGGAGGTCCTGCAGGACTTTCAGCTGCACTTGCTGCTGCTAATTACGGAATTAAAGTATCTTTAGCAGAAGAAAGAGAATTTTTAGGGGGACAACTAATAAAACAAACCCATAGATTTTTCGGTTCAGAAAAAGAATACGCAGGCACAAGGGGAATAGATATACTGAGAAAGTTGATCGACGAAGTTAACAAAAATAAAAACATAGAAGTGTTATTATCTTCTCGAGTCTTGGGAATCTATGAAGATAACGTTGTAACTATATTAAACGATCATAAAATGAAAAAGTATTATCCTCAAAGTATTATTTTTGCAACGGGGGCATCCGAAAAATTTTTAGCTTTTGAGAATAACGACCTTCCTGGCATTTTTGGTGCTGGGGCAGTTCAGACTTTGATGAATGTTTATGGCGTCATGCCAGCAACAAATGTCTTAATGATTGGTTCGGGAAATATTGGGTTGATAGTTTCTTACCAATTATTACAAGCTGGTGTAAAAGTAGCTGCAATAGTTGAAGCAGCGCCAAAAATAGGTGGATACTCTGTTCATGCATCAAAACTCAGAAGGTTGGGCGTACCGATTTTAACGTCTCATACCATAAAAAAAGCAATCGGAAAAGAAAAAGTTGAAGGAGCGGTAATATGTGAACTCGACAACGATTGGAACGAAGTAAAAGATACCGAACAACTGATCAAATGTGATGCAATCTGTCTATCTGTTGGATTAACCCCATTGGTTGACCTCTTAAGACAAAGGAAAGTAAAAACCACTTATGTCTCAGAGTTGGGCGGCTACGTCCCCTTAAGAGATGAAAATATGGAAACCTCAATTAAAAATTTATTTGTTGCAGGGGATGTTTCAGGAATAGAAGAAGCAACAGCAGCAATGATCGAAGGTCAAATAGCCGGTTTATCCGTTGCCATAAGAATCGGAAAAAACAACAAAAAAGAAATTGAAAAAAGAATAGAAGAAGCTAAAAATGAATTAGAATTGCTAAGATCTGGACCTGTAGGCAAGAAAATTAGGAAAGGTTTATCTAAATTAGGTTTGAATCACGGGAAAAATTATAACGAAAATTTTTCAGAAGAAACACTCGACATTTCTTATTTGATGAAAACTGGGGTACCTTCAGAAGAAAATTTAAAAAACAAGTTACCATCAGAAGAAAAGGCATTTGACAAAGGACCTATAGCCATATCAGAGTGCTTTCAAAGATTCCCTTGTGATCCATGCGTAAAAAGCTGCCCTTTCAACGCCATATCTGAAAATGGTAACATCAACAACATCCCCTATGTTGACTTTGAAAAATGTACCGGATGTGGCATATGTGTTAGCAAATGCCCAGGGCTGGCAATGTTTGTAGTTCATAAAAATTTCAGTGAAACAACTTCGGTTGTTATTATGCCTTACGAATTTCTTCCAAGACCTCATAAAGGAGAAATTGTCAAGGTACTTGATAGAGAGGGAAAATACTTATGTGATGGCAAAGTAATAAGAATATTGGATGGAAAATTTCAAGACAAAACAGCCGCAGTGAGTATAGAAATTCCAAAAGAATACTATTTGCAGGCTAGGAATTTTAAAGTGGAGGAAGGAACCCATGGATGAAAACAAGGTAATAATTTGTAGATGTGAAGATGTAACTTTAAAAGAAATAAGGGATGCCATAAGAGAAGGATTCACCACCGTTGAAGAAATAAAGAGGGTGACAAGAAGCGGGATGGGACCTTGTCAAGGTAAAACCTGTGGCTTGTTGATCGCAAGGGAAATTTCACAGATGACTGGCAAGCCGATGGAAGAAATAGAATTACAAAACATCAGACCTCCATACGGAGGAATAACCTTTGAAGAAGTAATAAAAGGAACCATAACGGAAAATGATAAATAAACCTTAATATAACTAGCAGGTGAAAAATATGAAAAATAAAGCAAACGTTGTGATAATAGGAGGAGGCGTCGTAGGTTGTTCCATCGCCTATAACCTTGCCAAAAAAGGTGTTAAAGATGTAGTATTACTTGAAAAATCCTATCTTTCAAGCGGAGCAACTGGTAGATGCGGTGCAGGAGTTAGGCAACAATGGGGCACCAAACAAAACTGTCTTCTGGCAAGTGAAAGTATGCATATTTTTGAGCACTTTGAAGATGTCCTTCAAATAAAAAGAGACATAGAATTAAAGCAAAAAGGTTACTTGTTACTGGCATACTCTAACAAAGAATTAGAACAATTTAAAAAAAATATCGAAGTTCAACACAGTTTAAATATACCTTCTGTTCTATTAACTCCTAAAGAAGCTAAAGAAATTGTTCCAGACTTAAACATAGAAAAATTGGTAGGAGCCGCCTACTGTGCTAAAGATGGGCATGCCAACCCTTTCCAAGTGACTTTGGGTTACGCTGAAGCTGCGCAAAGATTAGGTGTGGAAATAAACAAATTTACCGAAGTCAAAGATATAATAACTAAGAACGACACAGTGTTAGGGGTACAAACAAACAAAGGTTTTATAGAATGTAAAAAGTTAGTTGTAGCAGCAGGAGGTTGGACACAAAATATAGTTAAAATGGCTGGAATAGATCTGCCAATTTACTCTGAAAGACACGAAATATTGGTAACAGAATCCGTTAAAAATATACTCGATCCAATGTTAATGTCCTTCTCTTACAATATTTACTGTCAACAAGAACCTAATGGAAGTTTCATTATGGGCTATGGACCAGATAACGAGCCCTCTACTTACAACATGGAAAGTTCATGGGAATTTCTTGAAACTATGTCAAAAAAGGCAACGTGGCTGCTGCCTCCTCTTAAAAATATTCGCATCATTAGGCAATGGGCTGGCTTATACAACATTTCACCAGATAGACAACCAATAGTATCAAAGATTAATCAGGTAGAAGGTCTCTATGTGGCTTGTGGATTCAGTGGACATGGTTTTATGCTTGCACCAGCCGTTGGGATTCTAATGGCAGATATACTTACAGGAGATAAATTAACTTACGATGTAATTTTAGATTTAGAAAGATTCAACAGGGGAGAAATCATTGAAGAACCCTCTGTGGTATAAAACTTCAAAAGGAGGAATCAACTTTGAACAACTCGATACCTATTTTCGAAATGCCTGAAAACGAGCCAATTTTAAACTATGAGCCAGGAAGTAAAGAAAAGAAAGAATTAAAGGAAAAACTTTCTGAACTCAAAAGTGAGAAAATCGAAATCCCTCTTATAATTGGTGGAAAAGAAGTAAGAACAGGTGATCTTGGAAAATGTGTTATGCCTCATGATCATAGACATGTATTGGCAGAATATCACAAAGCTAGCGAGAAAGAAGTTGCAATGGCAATAGAAAGTTCCTTAGAGGCAAAGAAAATATGGGATAAATTTTCATGGGCTGATAGACTATCCATTTTCAAAAAAGCAGCTGAACTGTTATCAACGAATTGGAGATCAACATTAAATGCAGCAACCATGCTCGGTCAAAGCAAAAATGTTTTTCAAGCAGAAATAGATTCAGCCTGCGAATTGACAGACTTTTTAAGATTCAACTCATACTATGCAACAAAGATATACATGGATCAACCAAAATCTACGAAAGGTGTATGGAACAGATTAGAATATAGACCTTTAGAAGGATTTGTTTTCGCAGTTACTCCATTCAATTTTACTTCTATAGCAGGAAACCTACCCACGGCACCTGCTATCATGGGAAATACGGTTTTGTGGAAACCTGCTTCTTCAGCTGTATATTCTGCATACTTCTTTATGAAATTGCTACAAGAAGCCGGCTTACCCGATGGAGTGATAAATTTCATACCTGGTTCAGGGTCCAAAATTGGAAGTATAGTTTTTAAAGATCCTAACTTTACGGGATTACATTTCACTGGTTCAGCTCCAACTTTTCAAAATATGTGGGAAACAATTGGGAAGAACATAAGAAATTACAAAACTTACCCCAGAATAGTAGGGGAAACAGGTGGAAAAGACTTTGTGATTGCACACGAAAGTAGTGAAATAGAAACACTGGCAACAGCGCTAATTAGGGGAGCCTTTGAATATCAAGGTCAAAAATGTTCAGCTGTCTCAAGAGCTTATATACCTAACAACATCTGGCCGAAGGTAAAAGAAAATTTGATCGAAAATTTGAAAGAAATTAAAATCGGCTCTCCAGAAAATTTCACTAACTTCATGAATGCTGTAATTGACAAAGAGGCTTTTGATAAGATAAAAAGTTACATAGATTTTGCAAAGGAAAGTAATGAAGCAGAAATAATCTATGGTGGAAAGTGTGATGATTCTATTGGATATTTCATTGAGCCAACTGTAATATTAACTACTAATCCAAAGTTTAAAACTATGGAAGAAGAAATATTCGGCCCTGTTTTGAGTATTTACGTTTACGATGCAAAAGAATTTGACAGTGTATTGAAATTATGTGATGAAACTTCACCCTATGGTTTGACTGGAGCGATCTTCGCTCAAGATAGAAATGCTATTAAAAAGGCAGAAGAAGTACTCGTTAACGCTGCCGGAAACTTCTACATCAACGATAAACCTACAGGTGCTGTAGTAGCTCAACAACCGTTTGGTGGTTCAAGGGCTTCAGGAACAAACGACAAAGCTGGAAGCGTTATAAACCTTTTAAGATGGGTTTCCACCAGAGCAATTAAAGAAAATTTTGCTCCACCAAAAGATTTCAAATATCCATTCATGAAAGAAGAATGAAGACAGCCTCACGGCAGGTAAAGAAAATGTCCCCACCAGGGGACTTTTTTGTTGGAGCGGATAATGGGATTCGAACCCACGACCCCTTGCTTGGCAAGCAAGTGCTCTACCGCTGAGCTATATCCGCAATATTTGGCTGGTGCGCGAGGTGGGACTTGAACCCACACGGATTATAAATCCACAGGATTCTAAGTCCTGCGCGTCTGCCAGTTCCGCCACTCGCGCTAATAACTATAAAAAAATGGTGACCCGCCTGGGATTCGAACCCAGGACCCTTTGATTAAAAGTCAAATGCTCTACCAGCTGAGCTAGCGGGTCACTTAGTAGTTACATATATCAAAATTCTTTTTTTGCAACCGTTGAATATTATAACCGCTCACAACACTTTTGTCAAGTACAAAGTTAAAACAACAAGTAAAATTGAGTTTAATATTCATAGCTTTTTTAATTCTTTTACAATTATCTCTCTTCTTTCAGAAAAACTTTAGACGAGACAAACAAGAGAAAAAGCCCTCCTACAAACAAAACCAAATTAATTATTAAAAATTCGTTTAAGTTAATCTGTTTGATATTTCCTGTGTACCTTATTACATCCACCACATACTTAACCGGTAAAATATTACTTACCCATCTAACAGAAGTGGGCAAAAATTCAACAGGGAAATATACCCCTGAAAAGAAAGTCATTACAACATAAAGGATAGAAGCAATTTCTATTGTTACCGAAGGTTCTTTGAACAACAATAAAAGCAATATCCCAAATCCCATCATTCCTATAGATGAAGTAAAAAACACTATAACAAGCAGTCCCCAGTTGAATGTCAAACTGAAATCAAATATTATTTTACCCAAAAAAACTATAATAAACATGGATATGAGATTCAAAAAAAGCTTAGTGGATGAAGCCGATAAAGTAAATTCTATCGGTTTCATTGGTGAGGCTTTAAATCTTTTAATTGTACCTAGTTTTCGATATCTTCCAAATACATTTATCATTGAAAACATTCCACCTGATAAAAGCGATAATCCTATAACCCCTGTCAAAATAAAATCCAAAGAATTTTCTTGACTTTCTCCTATGGGGGTTTCAACAAATTCCAAGTTTATATAATCTTCATTCATACCTATTAAATACTTTTTCAAAAAACTTTGCAATTTTAATTTTAAAAATATATTGCTCTGATTATTTATGTCTGTTTCTTTTTCGACAAAAGTTATTTGATTATTCTCAACCATAATTATTCCAATATCGATTTGATCACTTTCTAAAGCTTGACTTAAAGAGTTTTTGTCCTCAAAAATCAAAATTTGATAGGGAAGAGCTTCTACGATTCCCTCATCAAAATTACCAGCGATTCCCAATTTATACTCAACACTTTGGTCAGTTTCTGTACCAAAAATAATCCCGAAAAGAAACAGTAATAGAACGGGGAGAAGTAGGGTAAAGAACACTTCGAAACCATTTCTAAAGGTTTCTTTATAAAATATACTCATTAACGAAAACATGCGTTTATTTTTCACGGTAAACCATCCCCTTATAACTCATCGAAAAGATTAAGATAGATGCCATCATCCAGATAACAGGAACAATTATATTAACGGGGACAAGAACATTACCAGTCATCAACTTTCTCAACCCATCTACTAAATAAGTAGCAGGGTTAAAATAAACGTACCATCTTATAAACCAAGGTGTATTAGTAACTTCAAAATAAAATCCGCTTAAAAAAATGGTCGCTTGATATATGACCTGAGAAATCGCTTCGGCGGATCCCATATTTTTATAGAATGAAGAAAGAAGAAGGCCAACACTCAGTATCACGAGGATTGAAAAACCACTGTAAGCTATAAACCCTGGTTTATATATATATGAACTAACATCAAAAAGGTAAGCCTCAATGTATAAAACTATCAAAGAAATTAACAGTAAAATGAGATGTGAAAGTAAAAAACTAAAAAAATATTCGTTCCCTTTTATAGGAGTAGAGTTTAACCTTTTAAAAACCCCTTTTTCAACGTAATATGAAAAATCAAAGGGCATATTAAATACCGCTACTGTCAAAACAGACATCAAAATAATGGCAGGAAATAGGAAATCTCTGTATCTATAAGGTTCTGATTGTTTTATCCCTATAATCTCTTCATTAACAGTTAGTTTTACTTCTTCCCCTCTTGTATACATCATTATATTGATTTCATCTATAAATACTTCAAAAATGTCTTTTGCATACATAGAAGCACTATCGTTGGTATAATAAACTTTTATATCAGGAACCTCAGTGGTTTCGATAAATAATTTCAGATTCAGCAAATTAAAGTTTTCAGGGAACACTACAAAAGCACTTATTTCAGAATTTTTTAAATTCTGAAGCCCTTTTTCAAAAGAATCATACTCCACTACTTGAAAAGGGATATCATTGGAATCCGATGGAGAAAAGACATCATCGAATGTAGTTTTTATTACTCCCTGTAAAGGCTCTTCGTAATATATTCCAACCTTCAAATCCAAATTTTCCGAGGTGCCAATATTTTCAAAGATACCCACGAATAAAACGAAAAATAACGTAGGAAATATTATAGTCCAAAAAGGAACAGCAAATTCTCGTGAAGAATTAACAAAAAAAGCCTTTGTGAGATTTCTGATTTTTTTCATGGAATCTCACCTAATCCCTTAAGCTTTTCCCGGTTAAATGTAAAAAGACGTCCTCTAAATTAGGTTTCCTAACAACGATATTCGATATATCAAATTTCTGTATTTTTGCATCCTCAAATATTTTTACAAGAGCACCTTCTACATCTTTTGTTTCTATGGTATAAAAATTTTCGCTTTTGGTGACTTGAAAATTTGCATCTTTGAAAAGTTCTTCTTTTACCTCATCAAAATTCCCATTAGAGTTAATTTCAAAGGTGATTATGGAATCCATTTTCAATGAATGTATAAGCTCTTTAAGTGTTCCTTGGGCTATTACCCTACCTTGATCAAAAATGTAGATCCTATCAGCCAAAAATTCAGCTTCTTCCATATAATGGGTAGTTAGTATTATGGTCTTGCCAGAACTTCTCAAGTCCGATATTTTTTCCCATGTACTTCTTCTTGCTTGAGGATCTAACCCCGTTGTTGGTTCATCAAGAAACAACAACACAGGATCGTTAATTACCGCTGTAGCTAACGCTAATCTTTGTAATTGTCCACCTGAAAGTTTCGATACCCTACTATTCTTTTTTTCTTCAAGATTAAAATCCTTCATAATCTTATTCACATCAAGACTGTTCTTGTATAATCCCGAGAATGCCTTAAGGGTTTCCAAAACTTTTAAATTTGGGAAAAAATTAGTATCTTGTAATTGAATGCCTATTCTTTCCTTAATATTAGAATCTACGTTTTCTATCTTTTTCCCGAAATAGTAAATTTCTCCAGCATCTTTCTTTCTCAATCCTTCTATTATTTCAAGTGTTGTTGTTTTTCCAGCACCATTTGGCCCTAAAATAGCAACGATCTCTCCTTTTTTTACATCAAAAGAAACATCGTCAACCGCTTTTACACTCTTATAATACTTCTTCAAATTCTTAACTTCAATAATACTCTCCATCATGAACATCCCCCCTATAATATCCAAAACCTAAGCCTCTTCTAAAACGTTTCTAAGCCATTTTTTACTTCTATATCTAAAAAAAAGAATTATTGATTTTAAAATCTCTTCCATCATCGTTAAAAAGTAAACGGTGGGAAAACTCAAATCTAATATCAGTCCTCCAACCGCAGCTAGAGGAACACCTATAAGCCATAACGTAGAAGCTTCAACCAAAAAAGAGAATCTTGTATCTCCTCCGGCTCTTAAAAATCCGACAACGTTCATACCGTTGAAGATCTTCACCGGAAGAAAACCCATTGAAATAACTATTGTGACTTTTACCATATTTTTAACTTCTTCTGAAACATCGAATACACCAACTACTAAAAATGTAGTTACTATCCCTATAATAGCTGCTATTACACTTATTAACTCCGCTAATTTTAAGGCTTTTTTAGAAGTTTCAAAGGCTTCTTCAAATTTAGATACTCCCAATATATTTCCAATAATTACAGATGCGGCGTTTGCTATAGAAAAAGTCACAGAAACCGCAAACCCTTCTATAGTTGACATAACTCTTTGAGCAGCTATGACGTCTGTTCCCATATGGGCATAAACAACAGTATACATAGTGAACCCCAATGACCAGGCAAATTCATTTGCCAAAGTAGGTAAGGCGTAATGAAAGAAGTTTTTCACAAATTTTGAATTCAATTCTGCAACATGTTTAAAATATGCCCTTCCCGGAAGTTTCCCAAAGTAAACTATAAAAACTGTTGCAGTACATCCGATCGCTCTAGCAATCAAAGTCCCTATTGCAGCACCTTTTATACCTAAAACAGGGAAACCAAACTTACCAAAGATTAGCAAATAATTTAGCAAGATGTTTGTAGATAATTCTATAATAGTTATTATCAAAGGCAAATGAGCTTTTCCTATGCTTCTAAGCATAAAAGAAAAGACCATTGTAATTGCAAATAAGGGGTAACTGAAAGCAATTACCTTTAAATAAGGGATTCCCGCTTTTATAACTTCAATATCTGGACTAAAAAATCTCAAAACCATTTCTGGCGCGAAATAACTCAATAAAAAAAAGGGAATAGAGAAAAGAAGGGAGGACAAGATAGTTAACGCAACGGAACGAGATAAACCATCTTCATCTTTTTTCCCCCAATACTGTGAAAAGAAAATACCTCCTCCAGAGACTAATCCAAACAATATTAAGTTGTACAAGAAGAAAAACTGATTTGAAAGTCCAACTGAAGCGATGGCAACCTCCCCCAAAAGACCTATCATTAAAGTATCAACAAAATTAACACTTGTAAAGATAACTTGCTGAAGCGCTATCGGGAAAGCTATCCTTATTATCCTTTTGTAGATCTCCATAGAAACCCCCGCATTGCATTTTGCAAAATAAATAATATATATACAAAGACAATTCTACCACAATAGTCATGGTTATTATTCTAAAAAATTTAAAAATATGTGTTCTCTTCTAAAAAGTTTATTTGGCGCAAATTTGCTGTTCGCTACCCTAAATACAAAAGTACTTTTTTAATCAAACTACTCAAATCTTCATTATTTCAGGTATAATTCTTTTTCTTGTTTCCTCTGCTAATTCTTTAATCTCCGTTAGTGCTTCTTTAGATATTGGAACGTTCACCTCTTCTTTTGAAAATTCAACTTCCTTCATTCTGGATATCTTAAAGAATAACTTCATCGGTTTTTCCATTCTTGTGAACATTAAATTGTCCGCTGCTCTTTCCCATATTTTAATTTCATCTGCAAATGCGTTTGTACTTACAGAAAAGATGTATGTTTTACTTTTGTCATTTTTAAGAATATTCTCTATGTTTGCTATTACTTTGTCTTTGTACGTAGGAGAAAAAAGAAGTAAGTTCAGAGCAGATCCAAAAACCATCGTTCCCAAACTATTTTTATCCACCATGCTATCAGCTATTTCAATTACTTTATTCCATATCTCTGGTTTTAACAAGTTTGCTGTTAGAACATTATCTCCCATATTTTCGTATTCATCAATATGGGGGTCAAATTGGAGCATAGCTATTTTCCCTTGATAATTTTTAAGATCTATATTGTACAATTTGTTCATAGAAGTTTTTAAAAATTCCATTGTTGGATATTGCAAAGGGATAGCAATTACTCCACCCCCTGATTTCAACCAAGAAGAAACAAATGCAAATTCTACTAATGGTTTCCCTGTTCCTCCAGGGCCACTTATAAGGGTTGAAGTAGGATAAGGCAAACCTTTAGGTAATACTCTTTGAAGCCATTCCTCTTCCATTTTTAAAATATTCATTTTTTTCTTTGCCTCCTTTTTATGATTTTGTTACGTCTTTAGAAACTTTAACAATACTATTTCTTCTTTGTAGATGAAGGTGTCAGATATATATTTATTTTCGATACATTTAATTGGTGCATCAAACGGAATCTCGCAGAAATATATATATATATAAATTTATTAAAATATCGAGATTATTCTCCAAACTAAACCAGCAAATAAAAAACCATAAATTATTGAAGTTATCGTTAAAACTGTTGCTTTTTTAAATCCAAATTCATTGATGAGCATTCCTAACGCGATTATACACGGAATTCCAATGGTAGATGCTACACCAAAAGTATAAATTTGAATGGGCGTTAATGCTAAAGATATTTCACTGCCAATGACTGATATAAGCATTGCCCCAGTTAGGTCCTTCTGTAAGAAACCGAAAACCAAAGGAATAATAGTTACAGCAGGTAATCCTAACCAACGAGTAATTGGAGAAAAGGGTTCTATTATGATATTAGTGAGTCCTGTTATCTCTAAAACACCATAAGCCATTCCCCCAAGTGCCAACAATGGTATAACTAGATAAACAAAATCCTTCATCCTGATCCAGCTTTTAGCGAAAACATTTTTAAGTAATGGCCTTCTATAAGGAGGTAATTCTAAAAGCAATGGTTCATTCTTTATTTGAATAAATTTTTTTATTCCAAAAGCCCAGATTAAACCAGCAACAATAGAGGTAGCAAAAACAGAAAAAGCCAGCAACCCTCCTCCATAAAATCCGACTATTCCCATTATTATGGCAATTCTTGAGGAGCATGGTACAAAAGCAAATAGTGAAGCTGTACGAAATTGTTCTTTTTTAGACGACAAGACTCGGGTAGCTCTAATTGCTGGTGCAGTGCAACCCAAACCAAGTAATAAAGGAATAAATGATTTTCCAGGCAAACCAATTTTTTTCAAAAATCTTTCTGTATTAACAATAAATCGGGAAAGAATCCCTACGTCTTCTAATAAACCTAAAAGGAAATAAAACAAAAACACATAAGGTAAAGCAATGGAAATACCCCCTGCAAGTCCGGTTAGACCTTGGATCAATACCATTCCAATAATAGAATGCTCCACTGCATCGAAAGAGGATAAAAACTTTTCGGTCAAGCCCATAAGCACCTCTTGCGTCAGATTGCCAAGCCATAAAAGTATTGCAAAAATAGCAAGAAGAGACAAAAATGTGATAAGTGGGCCCCAAATTTTATGCAAAAGAATTCGATCGATCTTTCTTTCAGATTTTTCTTTTTTTAAAGGAATTATCTGAGTTACTTTTGATGCTATAAACGAAGCTGTACCATATCTGGTGATAGATATATCCTCTGCGATTTTTGGATGTTCCTGCAAGCCTTCTTTAGCTTCTCTAACTACTCTTTTGTCTTTCAAATACTTATAAAAATCTTCATCTTCCTCTAAAACTCTTATGGCAATAAATCTTTTAGGAAGTTTACCTTCAACCTCGGTAGATATTTTATTTATTGCTTTTTCTATATGATCATCATATTTAACCTTAAAACCTTGTCTTGTCCCATCTTCAATTCTTCGAGTCGGCTCGAAGAACTCTTTTAAGGCTACCTCCACCAGTTTATTTATCCCTTTTTTGGTTAGTGGATTTATAGAAACAATGGGGACATTAAGGAGTTTCTCTAATTTTTCGCAATCAATTTTTATTCCCCTCTTCTGGGCATCTTCCAGAAAATTTAAAGCTATAATAACAGGTATTTCTGCTTCTAAGATTTGCAAAACTATATAAAGACTTCTCTCAAGAGAGAGTGCATCAACAATTATTATTGCTCCATCTACTTCTTCTTCAAACAAAACACTTTCTGTAACTTTTTCTTCTTCAGTCCTATCAGAAATAGAATATATCCCAGGAGTATCTACAAACTCAATTTCAGTATTATTAATTTTCTTTTTGGCTTTAATTACTTCAACGGTAGTCCCAGGATAATTGGATACTGTGACTTTTGGACCTACTAACGCATTAAATAAAGATGACTTTCCCACATTTGGTTGACCAATTAAAAGTATTTTAAGCTTTTTCATACTCTAACACCTTCATTTTTCTCGCTATTTCTTTGTCTAGGGCAAATTTTTTGTTTTTTACTTCAATAATGATACCATTTGGAATTTGACCGATTATCCTTATTTTTTCTCCAGGACATATTCCCATACTGACTATTCTCTCAAATAATTCAATATTAAGGTTAATATCTGTAATCAAACCTTCTTCTTGCTTGAATTCTGTTAAAGGAATACCTTTATCTTTGAAAGTATTTAATTTTTTGATGGTATTTATCACTTCTATAGAAATATAGTGCTCTAAAATGTCAGCCGCCTTGATTGCTTCTTCTTCACTTCTTCTCTCTTTAAAATATTCTTCGAGGATATCATGCTTTTTTATAATAACATTTGCTCTGACTCTTCCTTCTTTTGTTAGTTGTATATACTCTTCCCCAGTTTCCTTTTCTGAAGAAATTTCAATCAAACCTTCTTCTTTAAGCTCCTTTATTGCTTCGGACACAATAGAACTAGAAACAGCGGTGTCTACTTCTATAGATTTCAAAGGGATTTTTTCATCCTTTCCGCCTACTACTTTTAATATATCTTCTTTCACTATTTTTAAGATATCAGGTTCTTCGTTCATAATATCAAACCTCGAATAACAAAACTAGCCTGCGGCAGGATCAATTTTCGTTATCTCTTTCTCTTCGCTTACCAAGTAAGTAAAATACAAGTACAATTAGAAGTAGTAAAGCAATTGCCACAGATATCCATAACACAGAATGTCCGATCGTGAGCTGATAAAAAAGTGTCGCTACAATCCAAGCTAAAACCGTTAGGTAAGTAACTGATAGGATTCCATAAAAGGGCCCAATCTCTTTTAATATTGCCCCAAAAGCTGCAACACATGGAAAATAAATCAAAATGAACAAAAGATAAGCGTAGGCACGTGCGGGTTGATTATTAAATCTTTCTCTTATTACTGAAAATGTTGTTGGTGCCACTTCAAGTTCGCCAGTTAAACTTTCTTGATCTTCCTCAACTATTCCAAAACCTAAAGGATCTCTTAACGTACCACCTATACCTTTAAGATTTTCAGGGATAGTAACAAATGATTCTATGATTTGTCCCCAGAAATCAAATCCTTTATTTTCTGCTCCTTCTTCTACATTGGAACTTTCTACGTCTTGCATATAAAGACCGTTTAAAGTTCCTACAACAACTTCTTTAGCGAAAAGTCCAGTAAAAATTGCTACCGAAGCTGGCCAGTTGTCTTCTTCAATACCCATAGGAACAAAAATAGGTGTAATGGATTTCCCGATTACAGAGAGTACAGAGTTTTCTGTATCTTCGTTACCTAAGGTCCCATCAGTCCCTATAGAATTCAAAAAGCCTAATATCGTTACCACAATAATGATTATTATCCCAGCTCTCTTTAAAAATGCTCTTAATCTAGTCCAAGTGAGAATCATTATATGTTTGAATCTGGGTGGATTGTATGATGGAAGTTCCATTACAAAATGAGAAGTTTCACCTTTAAATACCGTATTTTTTAATAAAACCCCAGTTAATATTGCTAACGATATACCAACCAAATACAAACTAAAAGTTATTAAAGTCGGGTTTTTTGGAAAGAAAATAATACCAAATAAAGCATAAACGGGTAATCTTGCTCCACATGACATAAGAGGTGCCATAAATACCGTCAAATACCGATCTTTTTCATTTTCAAGAGTTCTAGTTGCCATTACCGCTGGAACCGTACAGCCAAATCCCACCATCAAAGGTACAAACGCTTTCCCTGGTAATCCGATAAATCTCATAAACCTATCCATAACAAATGCCGCTCTTGCCATATATCCTGAATCTTCCAAAAGGGCAAGCATAAAAAACATCATAAACATAATAGGGACAAAAGTAGCAACAGTCTGAATACCGCCACCTATTCCTTTTGCTAATAATGTAGTGAGCCAATCAGGAGAGTTGATCATATAAAGCGCATTTCCAATCCCATCTACAAAGATTGTCCCAAAGAAGATGTCAAAAAAGTCTATAAAAGCGCCGCCAAAGTTTATAACGATCCAAAAAGTAAAGTACAGAATAACCAAAAATATCGGAATACCTAAAAATCGATTCATTACAACCGCATCGATTTTATCGCTGAAGCTAATTTTTTGTTTTCTTTTTTTAACCACTTCTTTTGTTAAACCTTTAATGTATCCAAATTTTGACGTAGCTATAAGAACTTCTGGGTCTTCTTTCAAAACACTTTTTAAATGATCCAGTTCACTATTAATTTCATTATCAGTTAACGCACCAACCCTTGTTACTTTTTTAGTTATAATTGAATCTTTCTCCAACAACTTAATGCATACCCATCGGGACGATATATTCATTTCTTGTGCGATATCATTTATTTTTAGACTCCATTCTTTTATAATATTTTCCATTTCATCGGGATATTCAATTTTCAGCGTTGTTCTGCTTGCTTCTTTAATCAAAGAAGGAAGTTCCTTTTTCAATTTTTCAACTTCCTCTTTTTTTGTAGAGTTTATAGGAAAAATGGGTAAATTAAGTTCTTTTGAAAGTAAATCTACATTTATTTCTACGGAATTTTTTTGTACAACATCAATCTTATTTAACAAAAGAATTATTGGAATATTCATTTCAATCAAGTTTAAAGTAAGAAATAAGTTTCTCTCTAAGTTTGAAGCATCTACAATATTAATAATCGCATCGTAATCTCTACTTAAAATGAAATCACGAGCGATTTTTTCATCAATAGACTCCGCACTAAGAGAGTACACACCGGGTAAATCTACAATTTCTATTTTCTTGCCTTCTAATTCTAAAAATCCTGTTACTTTTTCTACAGTTACTCCAGGCCAGTTCCCCACTCTTTGTTTACTTCCAGTAAGTCCATTAAATAACGTAGTTTTACCAGAATTAGGATTTCCAATTATTGCAATTTTAAAGTTATTTTGGGTATTCATGTTATCCTCCTTAACTTTAAGATTTCAGCCTCTTTTTTTCTTAAGGAAAGTTTAAAACCCCTGATTTCAATTTCGATAGGATCCCCCAATGGCCCAACTTTTACAACTTTTATCTCTGCTCCATTTGTAAGTCCCATTGAAAGTATTTTTTTTAAATAACTTTCATTAGTAACTTTATAACCTACAATTTGGGCTTTCTCGCCTACTTTTAAATCAGCTAATTCAACCTCCATAATAACCTCCTTAATTCTAACTAAATTTTTTAGGATAACCTAAATTTAGATAAAAAAAATTATCCAACTTCAATTGCGCTTGCCATCCCTCGACCAATCATTACTTTATTCCCAAAAATTTCCAAAATCATTGGACCGTATTTATTGTTCCTTATGACTTTAATCTCTACTCCAGGAATAATACCCATTTGAAGTAATCTTCTTGTAAGGTTAGTCCCCCCATTTATTCTTCTTACTATAGCTTTATCTCCATTATGAAGTTCTATCAAGTACATTCTGTTTTTCTCCTTTGATATTTCTAAATGATCTTATCTTTTAATCTGCGTCTTGAATTTGTTTTTGTTTGCAAAAAGTATCAAACTCGTTGATCCAATTCGGATTTGCTTCTTGCCATTGTAGAAAAAACTCAATATAGCATTTAAACTTATTAAAAGCTTCTTCTGTTAATACATATTCCATTTTACTGGCAATATCTTCCGATGAATTTTTATCAAGAGAGAGTATATTACTAAAGAAGTAGGTCAATATCCTGTGCTTTTCTGTTATTTTTTTTGAGACTTCGTGCCCTTTTTCAGTTAGTGAAATAATACCATACGGTTCATAATTTATATAACCCTTGGTTGCAAGCGTTCTAAGTGCAACGGTTACAGAAGAATTTTTCACTTTGAGTTGTTTGGCAATATCTTTAACTCTCACACCGTTCTTTTTGAGAATTATATTGTAGATTGTCTTAAGATAATTTTCTAATGATTCTGTTAATATGTCTTCCAAGATAAATCAACTCCACCCTAAATAAATTGCCCTTTGGTAATCTTTAATTTAAAACAGATAAAATATATTCTATTAAAATTATAAGATTATTATAATAAAGTTAGATTTATCTAACTTTACAAAAAAATATAATTATTATTAAATTTATCAAGGTAAGGGTTTGATCTCCATTCAATATAATGTTGGGTATGTTAAGATAAATAGTGGAGTTCAGAGAGCACTCCGAGGAAAGAAATAAGTCCGCTCAAAAAAAATTATCCCAGAGCAGACTTAGTATATAACATCCTTAATAGAAATTTTAAAATAATCGTTTCACCACAAGTCTTTAGCACTTGTAGAAATAGCGTGAACACCCTTTTTAAAGAGCTCCAAGACCTCTTCTTTTTTGCTTACCAATCCGCCGCCTATTAAGCATACGTTTGTTCCTATGTTTTCTAAAAAATAAGGGGCTGCTATCGCTGGTAATATTTCAAAGGCATCAGGTTGAGAAGTTTTTTCCAGAAAATTTACAACAGATTTCAAAGAGTTAGAATCTATCAAAAACACTCTTTGTATTGCCATTAAATTTTCTTGCATTGCAATTTTTATAGCATTATTTTTTGTAGATATTATTCCATCACATAAGTGTTTACGGGCTAAATATTCAATACCTTTTTTATCTGAAGCGATGCCTTCTAATAAATCGATATTGATAAATAATTTTTTATCAAATCGTTTTACAACATGCACAACATCTTCTAAAATCAATATAGATCCTGTAAGCAAGAAGATGATAGGGGATTGCGTTTTAAAGGCATCATCTAAGTCATTTAAATCTCTGATAGCAGGAATTATCGTGTTTTTCTTTATTAAATTACATAAACCTTCCATATTATCTCCTTTTAAGGTACTTTTTTGTTTTTTATTTTTTCCTGTCGACACTTCTAGTAGCTATTATATCACTACCTGTGTCTAAGATATTTTGTATAACAACGTCCCCTCTTTTGACTGGTGCTTTTACCTTTGCTTGTTTTAATGTTTTCATTATGTCTTGCATAAGTCTTAACGGAACGGGTTTATCAGACCGAACCGAAGCCATTGGGATTTCCCCATCTTCTACTTTAACGCTTGTTACCACCACTCTTAAGGGATCCGTAATTTCTTGTTTTACAAATTCTAATCCTCTTTTACATCTGTTCCCTTTAACTTCTACAATTTCTATTTCATCCGCATCTGCATAAACAACGTTTATTTTACATCCTAAAGGACATTGTGTACACACTATTTTCTTTTTTTTATATTCAACCGAGTTCATGTGCACTCACCTCTATTTCTTTCAGATTTTTATCATTAAATGGCTTTATGGAAATTTCAATCATTTCAGAAGGTCTAGCTTCTTCTTCCACCAACTTAATTCCAAGAGGTTCTACTGTAACTTCTGCTCTTTTGAAAGTTTTTGAGACTCTAAGGTACAACTTTGTCCTTTCGTTGGGATCTATATACATTGGGTGCAATATATTTATATTTTCTCCTTTTTTAACCTTTACCTTTTGTTCTGGAAAGTATTGATTTTGTGCATAAAGAGCGGCATATTTACCTGCTTTTTCCCCTTCTCTTGAAACATAATCCACTAAGTCAAATACAACTGTACAGTTCCCGGCTGCAAAGATCCAATCTTCAGAGGTTTGATTTGTATTGGATGTGATAAATCCAGGACCAGTTTCAACAAATTTTACAGGATCAGTTAAAGGTATAAGGCCAACGGAGGTTATGAGTGAATCCACGTTAAATACCTTTTCTGTGTTTGGAATAACTTGCCTATTTTCATCAACTTGAGATACGTAAACTTTACTCAATCTCTTATTCCCCTCGACCCTTGTTACGGTATGGGAAAGATACAAAGGGATGTTATAATCTCTCAGACATTGTTGAACGTTTCTTTCCAATCCACCTGGGTATGGCAAGATTTCTACAACACCTTTTACTTCTATTCCCTCTAAATGGAGCCTACGAGCCATAATTAATCCAATATCTCCAGAACCAACTATCAAGGCGCTATTAGCTGGTTTGAGATTTTGAAGATTGATGTATTTTTGAGCTACTCCTGCAGTAAAAATACCAGCGACCCTATCTCCCGGAACGGCAAGTGAGTTAAAATGTCTTTCTCTTGCACCTGTTGCCATAACTAAAGCCTTTGTTTTTATCTCGTGTATGCCTTTATGATTCACAAAAGTCAATTGTTTATCTTTACTTACATCCAACACAAAAGCACGGTTCAATATTTTCACATTCGTATTAGTTAATTCTTCTTGAAGAGTTTCTTTGAATTCAGGACCGGTTAAATCCTTTCTATAGTAATGTATCCCAAAACCATTGTGAATACATTGATTTAAAACTCCACCGTTTTCTTCTTCCCTTTCTATAAGAATAACGTTGGCGCCATTTTTATCTGCAGCCTTAGCAGCGGCCATTCCTCCACCACCACCACCTAATACAACAACATCTGCTTCGTATTTCATATCATCCTCACCTCGGAATCTATTATCCACGAACCTTCTTCATTTTGAAGTATATCTTGTGGTTTTAACCCTGTCTCTTCGGAGATTATTTTCAATATCTTTGGTATGCAAAAACTTCCTTGACATTCTCCAAAGGAAGCTCTGGTGGCAAATTTAACATCATCTAGAGTTCTTGCACCGTTTTTTATTGCCTCTTTGATCTCTTTTTTTGTTATTTTGTTACAATAACAAATCATTTCTCCAGCATCTGGATCTTCTTGAATGACTCTTTCCCAGTAGTCATAATCCTTTTCCACTAAATGTGGAACTTTTTCTATTTGACCGATGTAATTTTTCCTTTTTTGTAAATTAATATGTAACTTTTCTTGAATAAGATATTCTACAACGTATTTAGCGATCGCAGGTGCAGCGGTTAATCCAGGGGATCTTATACCAGAAACATGTATAACATTCCCTCCACCTACATCGATATGAAAATCTTTTTCCTTTGTTTCAGGTCTTAGACCGGCAAACGTTTTAATTACATTCCTTGAAAAATCTAAAGTTGGAACCAACCTCAAAGATTTTTCTCTGACTTCTAAAAGCCCTTCTTGAGTCGTAGAAAGATCTTGTTTTGATTTCACACCATGAGCAGTAGGCCCAGCTAAATAACCCCCATCCACAGTCGGAACCACCAAACAACCTTTCGTCAACTTAGAGGGAGTTGGAAAAATGACAGCATTTGCATACTTTATGTCCTTTCCTAAAAGATAATACTCACCTTTTACAGGGAAAATATAAGGTACCTCATCTCCAAATAATTTCGCTACCTCATCTGCATACAATCCTGCAACATTAATAACTAAATCAGCTATATAATTGCTCCCATCTTCAAAGAACAATTCAAACTTGTTATCTTTCTTTTTTACTTCAACAAGTTTCTTATTTTTTAAAACTTTTCCTCCATTGATCTCTACCGATTTTGTAGCTTGCATAGCTACTTCCCATGGCTCAGTCACACCTGCTATAGGGCAATAAAAGGATTTTAAAGCACTCTTATTTAAATTTGGCTCCATTTCTAATAGTTCTACCTTATCTAAAATCTCATATTCTTTGACCCCGTTTTGAATTGCTCTTTCTTCCAACTCATCGATCGCTTTTAACTCATCTTCGTTCAATGCAACAACATGTGATCCAACTCTTTTCACTTCTACAGAAAGTTCCTGGGATATCTCATCGTACAATTTATTACCCTTATAACACAGTTCTGACCTTAAACTTCCAGGAGTATCGTCATACCCCCCGTGAATTATTCCAGAATTTCCTTTTGTGACACCTGTTCCTATTCCGTTTCTTGCCTCAAATATGAAGACATCTTCTATATATTTGTTAATTTCTCTTGCGATTAAACTTCCTACTATTCCAGAACCTATAACCGCTATCAACTTTTACCAACCTCCTGATATTATAAAAAAAACCATACCCTTTACGAAATAATTTCGCTTTAGGATATGGTTTTCTCTTATTCTCCACCATTTTATTATTAACTTTTATTTCACCACACATTCTAACATACTTAAATTAAGTGAAAGTTAACAGACTTACAATTATTTGATTATTTTTCTTCAATCCAATTTTTTGCTCTTTCAACGGCTCTTTTCCAACCAGCGTACAATCTTTCCCTTTCATCCTCATCCATTTGAGGAGTAAAAAGGGCATCCCGTTTCCATTTTCTTAATAATTCCTCCTGACCATTCCAATATCCTACTGCCAAACCCGCCAAATATGCTGCACCTAACGCTGTCGTCTCATTAACTACGGGCCTTTCAACCTCTACACCAAGAATATCAGATTGAAATTGCAAAAGGAAATTATTTAATGCAGCACCACCATCTACTCGGAGAGTTTTAAGTTTTATACCCGAATCGGCCTCCATAGCTTCAAGAACATCTCTTGTTTGATATGCTATAGATTCCAAAGTAGCTCTAATAATGTGTGCTTTTGAAGATCCTCTTGTTAAGCCAACGATTGTACCCCTTGCATACATATCCCAATAAGGCGCTCCAAGCCCTGCAAATGCCGGCACAAAATAAACACCACCATTATCTTTGACTTTAGTTGCATAATATTCAGTATCTGCAGCACTATCAACTATCTTTAACTCATCTCTAAGCCATTGAACAGCAGCACCCGTAACGAATATGGATCCTTCCAAGGCATAGTTAACCTTCCCATCAATTCCGTAAGCTATTGTAGTTAATAAACCATGTTTAGATTCAATAGGATCTTCCCCAGTGTTCATTAACATGAAACAACCGGTGCCATATGTGTTTTTTACCATACCTTTTTCATAGCAAACCTGACCAAACGTAGCAGCTTGCTGATCTCCTGCTATTCCAGCAATGGGTGCTTCTGCGCCGAATACATCTACATCGGTATTACCATATATTTGACTCGAAGGTTTTACCTCTGGTAAAAGAGAAAAAGGTATATTTAACTCTTTAAGAAGATCTTCATCCCATTTAAGATCGAAAATATTGTATATCATTGTCCTGGATGCATTGGTATAATCAGTAACGTGAACTTTTCCATTAGTTAGCTTCCAGATTAACCATGTATCTATAGTTCCAAATCTAAGTTTTCCAGCTTCTGCTTTTTCTCTGGCTCCTTCAACATTATCCAAAATCCATTTAATTTTAGTTCCAGAAAAGTAAGCATCTACCATAAGACCTGTCTTATGTTTAATAGCTTCTTCTAAACCTTTTTCTTTCAAATTATCACAAATTTTTGAAGTCCTTCTATCTTGCCAAACGATTGCATTGTGAACAGGTTTCCCCGTTTCTGCATCCCAAATAACGGTTGTCTCCCTTTGATTAGTTATACCAATCGCACTGATCTGACTACGTTTAATATTCCCTCGAGCCATAGCATCTGCTATAACTCCCATTGTAGTTGCCCAAATTTCATTGGGATCATGCTCCACCCATCCGGGTTTAGGATAATACTGCATAAACTCTTGCTGTGCTAAACTAACAACATTCCCATCGTGATCAAAAATTATAGCCCGAGAACTTGTAGTACCTTGATCGATTGATAAAATATACTTTTCCATTACAATCCTCCTTGTAAAATATGTACGTTTCATATTTCATTTTTTCCACCCACATTTTTTGGAAGAGAGCCGAACTTTTTTATTTAATATTTCTTTTTAAAACTATAATTTCTAATTTATCCGAAGCATCTTCAGCCCTGTCTGCTATATCTCCTATCTGTAGAAAAAGATCTTTTAACTGCAATTTTTCCGATAATTCAAGGCTATCTATTTCAAACAATCTTCGTATTAAATCCTTCTCTAAGATATCTTCTTCATGTTCGTGTAATTCGACTTTTTGAATATATTCACCACTTTTTTCTATATTCTCGAATACGTTTTCTATAGACTTTTTCAAGAACTTATAAGTTTTCTTTACCAATCGACTTTGTTCTAAAAAATCTGCTTTAAAATCCTCAGGTATTTTGGGTTTTTGAAAAGCTAAGATTTCTGAAACGGTTTGTGTTTTATTCATAACCTTATCCACGGCTTCTACTAATTCTAAAAGTTCTCCTCTAAAATTTGGCAAAAAGGCTCCTTGATACATTTCCCTTTCGGTTTTTCTCCTTAATGTATCAGCTTCGCTTTCTATATTAGATATTTGTTTTGACAATTCTTCAGATTTTTCCATATCATTCGTTACATACAATTCTACTAATTCTGTGAGAAAGTTTACTCCTTCTTCGACTTTTTCTAAATGTTTAGAAAAAAGTTTTATCACTTTCTCTTCCTTTTTTCCAAAAAAAGGTTTCATGGTGTACCCCCTCGCATAACTTCGTAATTTACTACCTTCGGATTTTACCTAACTATGGTCCTCTTCTCTTTCGATTAACGGTTAACCGCACGACCTAGACCGATACGAACTTTCATCTCTTAGTTGTTGTGTATGCTGAAAACACTCAAAAAGAGAGAAGATATAGTGGCTTCTACATTTTTAAGATAATAATTGAATTAGAAATAATACTGTAAGAGAAATAATTCCAGAAATCATAGGTGTCCCTACCCAACCAAATATTACTTTCATTATTGTGCTCGTGTCAAAAGTTCTAGTACCTGTTGCTATTCCAACACCTATAATGGCACCTATTGTAGCCTGTGCGGCACTGACAGGGATACCAATTAAAGAGTAGACCCACAAGGTAACCCCTGCCCCCAAAATTGATACGGATGAGGAAAAATGATCCAATTCCATAATTCCTTTCCCTACCGTATACAAAACCTTTTTGTTTGTGGATAAAATTCCAACCGCTATTGCTAAACCACCTATAATGAGTAAAAGGAAAGGGGTAAATAAAACGTTTGCAAATACTCCAGTAACGTTTGCAACGTTGTTAGCCCCTAATGAGTAGGCACTATAACAAATAGCGAGCCATGTTAGTACTTTTAAGAATCTATCTTGGGCTGTGATCCCCAAAAATTTTCTAAATATTAGGGCTAAAAGTCTATATAATATAAAAGCGAAAACCAAGGCACCAATAGGAGTAAGTATCCACGAAATAAAAATTCTTGTTAAAATGGCTGAATTGAACGTTCCTTTTAGAATACTTAAACCAATCAGAGCTCCTACAACAGCCTGGGTAGCAGATGCAGGAAGCCCAATCAAACTCATAAAAATCATCGTTAAAAAAGCACAAAATAAGGCTAATGACAGTAACTCAACGCTTAAATTAGTCAAAGCCCCCAAGGTGTTTAACCCATTTCTCCCCCCAACTACAGAGCCGACAAAAACAAAAAATGCAGATACTATAATAGCTTTTTTGTACGGAACTAATCCAGAAGCCACAGCTGGTCCAAATACATTGGAAGAATTGTTGGAACCTAAAGACCATCCTAACAATATAGCTGGGATTAAATAAAATAGATTCATATTAAAAATATTCCCCCATTTTAGGAAGATATTTAAAAAATTAAAGCCCATTTTTACCATAGTGGCAATCATAGGCTTTTCTCAGAAGATCGCCTTAAATTTGTGAAAACCCACTTTACTCTTTAAGCCCACTACTGACCAAACTTTTTACAAACAAATCTTGAAGTAGAAAAAATATAATAAGGGTAGGTAAAGCAGCTAACAGTGTCCCTGCCATTATCACTCCCCAATTGTTACTGGACTCTCCTGAGATCATCATCTTTACGCCAACCTGTACCGTCCTCATGTCATCTTGCATGGTAACTATCAAAGGCCAAAGATACATATTCCATGCATAAACAAAATTAATAATAGCCGCCCCGGCGATCATCGGTCCCGATAATGGTACAAGCACCTTGAAAAAATATTGCATAGCTGAAGCACCATCTATTTTTGCTGCATCCTCTAAAGAGCGAGGAATCGTCATAAAATGTTGCCTAAATAGGAATGTATTGGTTGCTGAAGCGGTAAAAGGTATTATCAACGCCCAGTAGGTGTTAACCCAACCCAGATTTGACATCAGCATAAACAAAGGTAAAATCATAACCGTTTCGGCAGGCAAAAATAAAGTTACAAAGAGGGTGGAAAACAATATGTTCTTTCCTTTAAATCGAAAAGAAGAAAAGGCATAAGCAGCCAATGTTCCTGTTATTAACTTTCCTAATGTTGTAAATGAAGCCACCAGCAAAGAATTAAACAACATTCTGCCCATTGGAACAAGTTGTATAGCTGTAATGTAATTTTTAAAATTGATACTTGAAGGAAAAAACTTAGGTGGATAAGAGAAAACCTCCGTTGGTTCCATAAAGCTCATGGAAATTGCAAGTATGAAAGGTAAAAACATGAAAAAAGATACAATTATTAAACCTAGCTCTACAAAAACATAATTAACTTTTTCTCTGGTCGATTTCCTCATTATTGCTTGACTCCCTTCATTGATAATGGACTCTTTTCTCTCCAAATCTAAAATAAAGAAAGGTGATAATTGACATAATAATAAATAAGATAACACTCTCAGCAGCTGCTAAACTTGTTTTTTGGAAAAAGAATGCGTCTTGATATAGTTTGTAAATTAAGGTTGTAGTACTTCCTAAGGGTCCCCCTCTTGTCATAATGTCAATGATCCCAAACGACTCAAACATTCCATGGGTAATGTTCATAATAACTAAGTAAAATGTAATGGGAGAAAGCATAGGAAATTTTATTTTCCACATCCTTTGCCATACGTTTGCCCCATCAATAAGAGAACTCTCTATTATTGATTCCGATATGGACTGTAACCCCGCAAGATAGAAAATAATTGAAAAAGGCAGCATCTTCCAAACACTGGAAACTATAACAGAAATTAACGCATATGGCACTTGATTTAACCAATTAATACTTTCTCCTGTGATTCTTGACAGAATATAATTCACATGCCCTGCAACCGGATTCAACATAAAGGTCCACAGCGCACCTCCAATAGTAAAGGAAATAACATAAGGAACAAAAATTAAAGTTCTATAAATTCTTACCCCAAAAACCTTATTATCTAGTAATTGTGCAATGAGGTAGCCTAAAATAATGACAATTATTACTGATAAAACTATATATATAAATGTGATCTTTAAAGCATCCCAATATGCCTCATCTTCAAAAAGCTTAATGTAGTTGTCTAAACCTGCAAATATCCTCTTATCGCCAAATGGAGATATTTTGTAAAAACTCATTAGAAAGGAGTTAATTGCAGGCCAATATATAAAAAGGGCAATAATTATTAGTGTCGGTGCAAGCAAAAGATAAGGTGTATATTTTCCCCACTTCATATTATTTTCCTCCTAATAATCCAAGGAAGAAAATTCTTCCTTGGATTAATAACATTTGAAATTATAGAATTATCTTAGAGATGTGATTGATAGATTATTGATAAAATTCGTTATATTCTTGGATTAATTCTGTTACTCTACTTTCAGCCCAGCTCAGTGCCTCTTCAGGCGTCATTTGCCCATCAACCATTCTTTCATATGCTATTTCTATAGTCTCTCGTGTTTCAGGGAACACTCCAATAACTGCTCCTGCTGTGTTGAAATCTCTTTTAGCTAGCAATAGTTGTAATAAGGAAGTGAAGTAATTTGGATTTTCAGCATAAAATCCTTCATAGTGCAGCCTTTGAATGGCATCTTTTCTAACTGGGAAATATCCGGTACCTTGGTGCCATCTTATCTGTTGATCTTCACGATTGACAAACTTCATAAATTCCCATGCAGCTTTTGTTTCTTCATCTGAATGCCCTGCTATCAACCATAAGCTTGCTCCACCAATAATTGGCCCTCCGCTGACACTTACATCTGGAACTGGCAAAAAGCCTGTACCTAACTCGTAGCCATTACTTTCTAACCCTTCCTGAAAAATCTTTACATCAGATGTTGAAGTGTAGAGCATAGCGGCTTTACCAGAAATGAAATTTTGTCTAGCAGCACTCCAGTCTTCCCTAGGGGTGTTCAGAATTAGACCTTCTTTGTTCAATTGATCAAACAGTTCAAATATTTTTAAACCTGCTTCACTATTGAAAACAGCTTCTGTTGCTCTGGCGGTTCTTCCGTTATCGTTGTTAACAAGCGGTGCATCAGCGGCAGCCAGAAATTGTTCAATTACCCATGCATGGGTAGGCCAAGTTAATCCGTATTGCACTGTATTTCCTCTTGAGTCTTTCTTTGTTAAAATTCTGGAGTATTCCAATAGTTCTTCGTAGGTTTGAGGAGGTCTATTTGGATCTAAGCCTGCTTCTTCAAAGAGTGTTTTGTTGTAATACAACAAAGCGGTAGATGAATTGAAAGGCATGGAATACAACTTCCCATCAACTGTGTAATAATTTAATATTGGTTCCAACAAAACCCCTACATCATAAGAATCATCTTGATCAAGTAAATCTTGGGCAGGAACAATGACACCGCTGTCTATCATCAGTCTTGTGCCTATTTCGTAAATCTGTACTATGTGGGGTGCGTTCCCAGATTGTACCCCTGCAATAAGCTTATTCAACGTTTCGGGATAACTTCCTGAATATTGCACATTTACTTTTATATCGGGATAAGCCTCTTCAAAATCACTCACAATATCTTCTATCAAAGCTATCCTGTCTCCGCTCATCGCATGCCAAAATTCTATGGTTACAGGAAAAGACAAAACCCCTAACAAAGAAACCATCAATACAATCATAACCGTCCTTTTCACAAAACTCACCTCCAATAGATTTTTGCTTTTTAAGGAGAACCCAGAATTTAGTATTAATTCACCTCCTTTTAACAAGATAGAAAACAACAAACTAATTTCAATATCCCTTATTTTCACTTAACCATTACCTGACTACAAAACAAAAAACCTCAATAAATACTGTTTTCTATCCTCGAGTGGTTCCCCACTTTTAGATATACTAATATTTACTAAGGTTTTCTCTTCTTCTCCACCCTATTGCTTTTATTAACTTTGAGTCTTAAGCCTAGTTCACTCTTCCACTATTTTAAAAAACTTTACAAATTACGTAATTTAGAAACTTTAAAACTAATTGTATATTAAAGTTTTTATATTGTCAAGGTCAATTATAACCATTTACAACCAATCACAGTTATTTATCATCGATTAGAGGCTTTTATTTAGTAAATACTTAGTTTTCCTTATTTTATAAAAAATGGCCATAGCCATTTGCATTAAATCAATTCTTTTTTCAATTCAGTTATTTCTTTTTCTAATTCCTCTTTTATTGTTTTATTTGCTCTTTTCGCTTCTAGATATTCTCTTAATTTTTCATGCCTTTTTGGATTTATGGGATAGAATCAGTTTATACAGTGACCAGCTGTTTCCTTATCTGCCGTAAGACTGTGTTGCGAATGCCTGTTTTAATCCAAACTGCCTAATGCTAACACCAGCATTTATATCTCTATCATGTTTAGTCCCATCTTCCTTATCTGACGGAAGTCCGTATTTCGGACATACCCATCAAGCGTTAAAGAGTCAAGCCCCTTAAGATCCCGAAGTTCAAAATCAAAATTATTTAAAAACATTATTTGCACAATAACGCAAATTCAGAGAGTTTTAAACCTTTTAAAGGTGATAGAGAGCCATGCTACAAAAAATTATTTCAATGATTCCTTCAGCTCTTTTGCAAGATTCTTAGCCACCATTTTTGATATGTGATAAATTTCTATTCCAATAATTTGGTTGTGTGCGTCATATTCTACTCTTACATTATCTGATACTTCTTCGGAATCTATTGCAGCCCCTTTTTTAAGCGATAAATAAAGTATATCAGCATCTTCATCAAACCAAACTTTTATATTCTCACCCATCTAATATTCTCCTTTTTGCTTATTTCTTTCTCGATGTTTCTACATGGATAGGTAGTTACTATTTTTATTCCTTCTTTTTCTTAAGTGAACACTACAATCAGATTAGTTTGAATATCTTTAATTTTTACCTTAGATATTGCGATTAAAGTCTTTTCTTTTATGTGTTTTCTCCACGAGAGTATTTTCTACTTCAATAATTCTTTTAATTCTACTAAATGATACCATATTATTTAATCCTTTGTTCATATTTCATTTTTTCTACCTACTCTTTGGAAGAGAATCTTATTTTTGTATTTTCTATCTGGTTAAGTATATCTTCTATAATTTCCTTACTTTTTCCATCTTTTTTAATGTCATTGCTCATGTAGAGTTATCTCCCTCTCTTACTTTAAATCAATTCTTTTTTCAATTCAGTTATTTCTTTTTCTAATTCCTCTTTTATTGTTTTATTTGCTCTTTTCGCCTCTAGATATTCTCTTAATTTTTCATGTCTTTTTGGATTTAAAGGATATCTAACTGCTGCAATTATTCCTAAAATCAATAAGATTATTGGGACGAAAGAAATTATAAATCTCAATGCAAACAAAAAACTCTCAGGCTGAGGCTGCTCTACACCGTCTATTGGGTTAATAAATCCTGCTAATCCTAATGAAAAGGTAACTCCTGCAACAGCCAAGCCAGATGCCACTTTCCTAACAAACGTCATCAGGCCACTCAAAGTACCCTCTTCTCTTTTACCAAATTTTAACTCAGCAACATCGGTTACATCACCAAATATAGTATAAGGCATAACTGCGACTGCCGAAACCCCTGCACCTATTATTGCAGCCATTAAAATTACCTGGAACATCGTTACATCAGGGGAAAATGTAAAAAGAATGAATCCAGCAACACACCAAACTAAAGCACCTAAAATATATGAGATATTTTTGGATGTCTTTTTAGCAATAAAGGCATAAAATGGGATAAAAATAATTTCAGTTATGAAAAGAGCACCTAAAGCTATGGGAAGTAAACCTTCATTTCCAATATAATATTTAGTATAATACGCAAAAATGGTTGAAACTACATCTATCGATAAGTAAGCTAGAAGATACATAGCAATAAGGAGTCGAAAGCTCTTGATTTTAAAAGGTTCAAAAAACATATTGAAAAAGTTGAAGGTACTTTTCTCTTTTGAGAACTCTTTTCTTTCCTTGGTGAACATAAAAACACCTATCCATGGAGTTGAAAAGATTAAACCAAACGTTATTGCCATAACTATATAACCTATCCTAATATCAGAAAAAGCATTCACAATTAACATTGGAAGCACTGCGCAAACCAAACCCGCACCTATCGAAAAGGCAAGTCTATATGAATTTAAAGATGTCCTTTCATTGTAATCTAACGTTAATTCGGCTCCTAAAGCAGTATAAGGAGTCATAACCATTGTAAATACGGTTGTAAAAGCTATATATGCCGTTAGTGCGTAAATGAATTTACCCAATTGATTAGGAAAACTTGCCGGATACCAAAGAATGAAAAAAGATATAAAGATCAAAAAGGTTCCTGCCAACAAGTAAGGCCTTCTTCTGCCAAACTTTGTTCTTGTATTATCGCTTATGAATCCCATTAAAGGATCTGTAACCGCATCCCAGATCTTACCAATTAAAAGAATGGGAGCAATATACTGCATCCTTAGACCAATGACATCGGTAAGGAAGATAGCGTAGAAAAAATTTATTATATTGAAAGCACCGCCACCAAAAATATCCCCCGACGCATAGAACAACTTAGTTTTCAACGGTAGTTTTTCACTTTTCACTTTTTCCATCTCCTTTATGGAATTAATAAGAAAATAGTTTTAAACCTTAATTACCCAGTTTAAATAAGTTCTTTATCTCCTGGTTAGACAACTCAGTTATCCAGCTTTCTCCTGTTTTTATAATATTTTCAGATAATTCTTTCTTTTTTTCTAGCATCTCATTTATTTTCTCTTCAAAGGTTTCTAAGGTGATGAATCTATGAACTATCACGTCCTTGGTTTGACCGATCCTGAAAGTTCTATCGGTTGCCTGGCTTTCCACTGCCGGGTTCCACCAAAGGTCATAATGTATAACGTGGTTTGCCGCAGTTAAATTTAATCCAGTGCCCCCAGCCTTTAGAGACAGGATCATAATTGGGTATCTATGCTTTGTTTGAAAGTCGTTTATCATTTCGTCTCTCTTTTTTCTGTTGAGCCCTCCATGAAAAAATAGAGGTTCTATCTTAATGTTATCTGTAAGTATCTTCGTTAATATATCTCCCATCTCTTTGTATTGGGTGAAAAGTACCGCTTTTTCGTTGTTGTCTACAATATTTTGAAGTAAGTCCAATAATTTCTCTGTTTTACCAGAATCATCCGGTAAAAGGGCTCCTTTTTTAGTGTAGTTAACAGGATGATTGCAGATCTGCTTGAGTGAAGTCAACATTTTAAGTATTAATCCTTTTCTTTGTATACCGTCAGCTTCCATTTTTTCTAACTCTTCTTGTACGTGTTCAACAACCTCTTTGTAAAGCGCAATTTGTGATGGTTTTAAGTATACATATTCGTCGTATGTGAACTTTTCTGGAAGGTCTTTTATGATATTTTTATCAGTTTTAATTCTTCTTATCAAAAATGGATTTATCAAACTTTGTAATCTTTTGGTTGCTGTTGTATCCCCGTATTTTTCAATAGGTTTTGCAAAGGTTTCTACAAACCGATTTTTCCCGCCCAAATATCCAGACATAAGAAAATCGTATAAGCTCCATAATTCAGTTAATCTGTTTTCTATGGGAGTCCCTGTCATTGCGATCCTCTTTGGAGCGCGGAGGGCTTTTACCGCTTTGGTTTGTTGGGCATCCGAATTTTTTATGTTTTGCGCTTCGTCTATAACAACCATTGAAAATTCTTTTTTCGTTAGAAATTCAACCTCGTTTCTCACTACACTGTAAGTTGTTATAATTACATCTGAATTATCCTCAAACTTTCTATCGCTTCCATGGTAAATACTTACATTCAAAGTAGGTGCAAATTTTTTACACTCCTTGTACCAATTCCCAACAAGCGTCGTTGGGCATACCACTAAAACAGGATTTTCTAAGGCTTTTTCTTCCTTCATTTTGAGAATTACTGATATAACTTGGACCGTCTTACCCAACCCCATATCATCCGCTATACAAACGTTGAAACCTTTTTCTAAGTTCGTGTACAACCACCTGAATCCAGTTTTTTGATAATGCCTCAACTCCGCATTAAGATTTTTTGGCAACCTTACTGGAGAAACTTTTCTCAATTCTTCTAAAAACTTTTGAAGGTTGTTATCCAATATCACGGGAAGCCCGTTCATCTCTTGTGAAAGTATAACTTTCAACGTTTCGAAGTCTGAGGTCAAGTTTATATTCTTCACTTTTTCCATAATAGCTTCAAACTCGTTGGCAGCCAAAAACACGTAATTTTCTTTTATCTTAACTATTCCTTTTGATTTTTTTGCCAACTTTTCGAACTCTTCGAGTGAAATTTCTGAATCTCCTATCAGTACAGCGTAATTGAACCGTATGAGCTTGGACAAAGATAAAAAGGATACGTGGCTGTCTGTAGAGTTTGCTTTTAGGACAAGTTTTGGTCTCGAAACCTTTTGGAGTCCTTTTGGAGCTAGTATTTCAACGTTCAGAAGTTTTAATATGGGCATCGCATTTATCATTATTTCAGATAATTGTTCCGTATTGACCATTATTTTAGAACTTTTTTTCTTTAAAAACTCTCCAAAGAATTCCGCGTATTTTGCAATGGTTACTATCTCTTTCAAGACCTCTGACTTTCCATCTTCTTGGCTTTCAAAGAAAGTTTTTATATCTTGGTAAGTATCAAAAGGCTCATCTTTTCGGTAGATATCGAGTGATAGGTTGAAAAACAACTCTCCCATATCTTCTATACTAATAACCAATTGATACTTGCTTTGCCTCAAAAGTAAAGGTTCAAGATAGTTCTTTATACTTTCGTAGGTTCTTTTTTCTTCAAACTTTTGGGCGGTGTACACTTTGGATTCAAAGAACACATCGGTTATTTTATTCTTCACTTCTGATTTGTAATACTTTTTTATGAGATATTTAAGATACTGGGATACAAGATACTCAACGATTTTATCCCTTTTCATATACTGACCTTTTTCGTTGATTATTAGATCCACGGGGACGATAGAACTCAAATAATTAACGTAATCTCTTACATAATCGTTAAAGTAAACAGGTGAGTAATCGATAACAAAATCTTCTTCATTTATCTTTTGTGGAGTGGGGATAAATGCCTTCATATCTATAAGCTTGTATACGAAAGAAACCAATCTTTTTAAAAATAGTGATGCTTCACTGTCCTCATCGGTTTCCACAAGAGGTATCGATCCAAATAAATCAAATAAATCTTCGTAATGCACCGTAAAATAGTCCTTTTCTTTTTTACATTCTAATTTTTCTAACGGTTCACCTTCTAAAATTATATATGGAGTAATGGGAGAATAAATAAATTTTATCTCTGTCTCCTTGAAATATGGGTTAAACTCTTCATCTACCCTTCCATCTTCTTCGTTTATTGCTTTCGATAACTGATTGTACATTCTCAACAGAAGGTTTTTAAAATTCTTTCCATCGTAAAAATAGGCTTCATCAGGTAGTAGGTTTATAACCTTTTCTATCTCATATTTTTCATACGAAGGATCTGGTTGTTCCATCGGTTTGGTAGGTTCTTCCTTTTTATCTGTAAATATAGAATCAGAAGTTTTTTCTGTCTCTTTAGCGATTTCTATCAAATCTTTCTTTTTCATGCCGTGCATTTCGAAGATCAAAAAAGGGTCTTTGTCTATCTCATCGGCTATAATATAATAAACGGCTGCCAAATGTTTACAAGGATTTGCCCAATCGGGACATGAACAATGTGCGTTTATCTCATTCCAACTTTTTGGGAACAACTTTATTCCCATGTTTTCGGTGATATCTAAAAGTTCTTCTGGAAGGTTTCCACCAATTAACATCGCAGAAAGGTCCAACCTTTCACTTAGAATTTTTTTGATTTTTTCTTTCTCTTCTTCCGTAAATGAAGGTAAAGCGATTTTTTCTCTGTACGGATTCGGTCTCGTACCTTGAACCCTTGCTGATATTACAGAGTTTTTTTGAATTTTAATCTCCAAAACCGCCCCTTTTTTTGCGTAACTTCTACCGCGTGGCAACCTGTTAGTATCCCTGTCGATATTTTCTAAGGCCTCTACCCATTTTTTGCCCCACCAACTTTTTCCAAAAATGTATTTTCCTCCCATTTTTCTTTTTTCTGCCTTCCTTCGTAATTACTTTTTAAGAAGGGATTTTGGAGGTTACCCTCCAAAATCCCTTGGTTTAGATTATGATAAATAATATTACTGAAATTATAACATATTTAATTTAGGATTAATGTGAAGGCAAAACGTGGAACTAGCTCTACATTAAAGAATTCAACATGTTTTCAATATTATCAAACCAGTATTTATTATACTCCGAAAGCACTTTAGCAGGATCTTCTGGTTTCATTAATAGTTTTATTTTCACATTGAATTCGTTATATTCGAAAACTTTCTCTTTGCCATTTTCTTCGAATAATTTTTTATACCAATCGATTTTTCTATAAGCGCTTGAATGCTCAGTTCCTTTTGGATCTACAAAAAGAATATAATAGTTGTTTCTTCTTTTTAGCCAGAAAATAAAATCAGGATAAAATTTACTCATTTTATTTATGTTGGGATTATAATATGGAATATAGATTTCATCTAAACTTTCATCTAATTTACTAAAAAACCACCAATCGAATTCTTCGAACTTATTGTTTTCTCTTTTCAAATAATTTTCAAGATCGCTTATAAACTTTACTTCACTTGGTACTTTTATAATATGGTTTATATACTTTATTTTTTCATCTTCAGATAGTATGAGTGGAACGTAATAGTGATTAGGAATATACTTTATTTTGATTCGTTGACCTCCACTTTCAAATTCTTCCTCCTCACTTATACTTTTCACTTTCTTTAAATATTCTTCCTGCGGTATTTCTCCATATTGTTCTTCTACTTCTTTCATAAACTTCGTAGAGTTTTTAACTTTTTCAATCTTATTTTGTATCTCGTAAATATTTTTCAAATATACTCTGATTTCCTTAAAATGTTTTATTTCTTCGTCTAATTCTTTGAGGCCCTGAAAATCTTTCGGAGCAAGGTTAAGATAATTAAAAAACCTTTGAACGAGCAAATCTACATTTTTAATGGTTTTCTCTTTGATATTAAAATTGCTTCGCTCTTTTAGACTTCCCCTCAAAAATTTTATTTTCTTTGGTTCCGTTTCGTATCTCATTAGAAACACTCTATCATCGGTAATAAACTCACCTAATTTAGATAGTAACTCGAGATCTTCAGAAGAAATTTCAAATTTTATCTGTTCTTTCCTTTCTAAAATTGGCACTTTTGATTGTTTGTAGATTGGTATAAGCAAATCTTTCTTTTTGATTTTGTCATTTTCAAAAAGTGTTAGCTGATTCTCGCCATCTTTTTTTCTTTCTTGCTCTAACTCTTGAATAATAGTTTCTAAAGCTTTTCTATTCGTTCCAAAGATAAATAGAGTTTCCACTGGTAAAACTTTGTTTTTGATTGCGTTGAACACTTCTTGATCAATTTCTTTGGCATTGTATAGCTGCAATATTCTTTTCCTCTTATTTCTTATGGGTTCTATTCTCACACCTCTACCGATAGATTGAAGAATAAATTTCTTTGCACTCTTGTCAGTTCCGATGTTAATAAAATTAATAACATTAGGTCTGTTGGAATCCCAACCTTCGTAAAAACTTCGAGATCCCATAAGAATGTTAATATCAGATTCTTCCTTATTCAGATTTTCAAAATAACTTTCACCTTCGTATCTTTCCTGGAATTCATATCCTAATAACTCACTTTTTAACCATTCAGATATATTTCCTATTTTTATTAATGCAAAGGGCGTATCGCTAGTTTTCAATTTAAAGGCTAACTCTTGGTTATTGGACTGTCTAATTATTATTTCAATCTCCCCATGAACGGTTGAATTAAATACATATTTTAATATTTCTTCTTTTGTTATACTCTTTAGTATGGATTCTTCTACCTTTACTTTTTGGCCTTTTTCAAACATACAGTGTGGTTCCTTCCTTAACTCTTCCCAAAGCTCGTCAATTGCCACTTTTAGAATCTCAAGATCGATTTCACCAATTGCTACTTTTTCAAGTTCTCTAAAAAATAATTTAAGATCGGCATCTTTTATATTAACAGAATTAACCAGTGTTAAAAGTAACGGTTTATGGTATAAACCAGCTTGGATATGGGTAATTTCTTCATAAAACTTTTTCACATAAGTTAGAAGAATCAACGATTTTAAAACTATCTTTTGTTTTTCTTCCTTGTTGTAATCTTCTTTATCGTTTTTAAATGCTCTTATTTCTTGTTTTAAAATGCTTAAATGCTTACCATATCCTGCGTTTATGAAACTTGAAAGATTAAATTCATAAGCACATGTAACTATATCTCTTGGTTCTATGAACGTTGCTGATGAATTAATCAAAAATCCATTTCTTGACATAATAGAATAAATATGCTGTCTTTTGGAATCTTCTTTATCTCCTTTGTGAGCTTCGTCTAAAAAGATGTACCATTTCCCATCGTTATCATAGTTTTTGAAATCTATAATCTTATCTTTTTGCTCGTCACTTAAATTATCAGATCTGTAATAAAAAATACTTGTCCCAAATAATTGAGGATTTCGCTTTATCTCAGAGTATTCTTTTAACTCATGCAAATATATATTATTTTCGTTAGATCTATTAAATTCATCCACATGCTTTTTAAGCTGCTCTATCAAATCGTCCCTATGGGTTAAAACGAGAATATCGTGTGGAGGGATCTCCTCCCTGTTAATTAATTCTGATAAAATTTGAATTAGTTTTATGATAACAAGCGTTTTACCACTTCCAGTAGCCATCCAAAAACTCATACGATTGATAAAGTTCTCATAAGAGATCCTGTTATCATCTACTTGAGGGTAATATTCTGTTAAAAGTTTGTAGTTGCTTTTGTTTGTCAATTTAAAATCAAAATCACTATCTAGGCCATTGTCTTTGTACCAATTAAAAAGTTTTTCTTTTCTTACTTTGTTCATCTCCAAACTTTCGTTATTTTGATAATCTACAAAATCCTCAAAATACTTCCATAATACCTTGATAGCATTTCTTACTGCATTTTGTTGATAATCCCAAAGAGTTTTACTTTCTGAAAACCCTTCAAAATCAAAAGTATTCCACGTAACCGGTAAATCTTCAAAACGTATATTTTCTATCATATCTTGTAATAATGTTTCCAACCTGTTCACCACCAAATCAGAGGTTTTATGAGCTTATAATCCAAGTCTTTTAAATTTATTTTCTCACCATCTTCAAATTCCACGTAGTCCGAGTGAATCTTCTTTATCCATTTGCCAGTTAAATTAGACAATGTTTCTGCGATGTCTATATCTTTATATAGCTTAGATAAATCTACTTTTACCTTATTATTTTCATAATCAATCTCAAGAGCTTCGAGCATCTTTAAGTCTTTCATAAAAACATATTGATTGTATGGATCTTCATACGGATTATCAAAGAGTGTAGAATCTTCATATTTTACCTTTCTTAATGTGTCTTCGTATTGTTCAAGCTCGTAGTATTTGAAAAAACCACCGCCTTGCCAGTTTAAGTCTTCTGATAACTTAGGCCGAATGTCGCCAAACAATACTGTTTTCATTCTCTTTAACACAATACTTTCAATGTACTCACCCATCTCCACGCCAATCCATTTTCTGTTTAATTTATGAGCAGCTGCTACGGTTGTACCTGAGCCAACAAAATAATCAAAAACCATGTCGCCTTCATTTGTCGAAGACTGAATTATTCGTCTAAGTAAGTTCTCTGTTTTTTGAGTATTATCTTCACCCCAGTTTTCTCTAGTCATATTTTGTGTATACATCATCGACAAAACATCATTCCACATATCGCCGATTGATTTTGTATCAAATTTGGGAAGCATAAATTTTTCTAATTTATCCCCGCCTTGCTTGTACTTGTAAACGAAGAGTTCATCGGCTTCGTTCTTGAATACGTCTAACCAACCAAGACTAGCAATATTATCATCACTATTCTTAACCCACATTTTGTTAAACAATGGTTTATCTTTTGAATAATAAAGAATAGTATCATGTTGCCTAATCCAGTTTAATGCTTGCGTTTTAAAACCAGAAAGAGCCTCGCCTGTGTTCCAAATAATCTCTTTATCGGGCTTTTTATTAAAGATAGAATCCATCAATAAACGTCCCAAAAAATTACAATTGTGATCTAAGTGAATATAAAAGCTACCATCTTTCGTTAGAAATTCTTTGGCTAACTGAATTCTATCTTTCATCATTGATAACCATGTAGAATCCTTAAATTTATCAACGAATGCATAACTGCTACTTTCCGTATTAAAAGGAGGGTCAATGTAAATTAATCGTATGTGATTTTTAAACTTATTTGCGGTTTGTAATACTTGATAAGCATCCGATTTGATTAAATAGCCGTTTATGACATCATCCAAATTATTCTTTTTTGAGATGACATTTAGTAAGTTATTTTTAAAATCGTCTGAGAAATACTTTGAATCTATATAAGCATTTTCCATGTTTACTTCTTTTACCAATGAAGATGATGAATACGTTGCCATGAAACCCTTAATTTTTTCTTTTCTATCAAACAATTCTTCATTAAAAGATTTTTCTCTTTCGTTTTTCTTTAAATAAGTTTTTCTTTCTCCATCGTTGTCAAATACCTTAATGTATTCCAGCTTAAATAGTTCACCGTTAATCAAGACTTTACTTACATAAACTTTCTGAAGAGGTTGTTTGTAAATCTCCCTAATCGTTTCAATAATGTCTTTTTTATATTCACTATTAGCACGAATATTTTTGAAAACTTCTTCCTTAATGCGGTCGTAATCTTTCTCATCAACTAATTTCTTTAAGGTTCTTAAAGCTAAAACGAAATTGCTATTTTTTACAAACTTTGGCTTGTTCCATATTTTTACCAACTCATCTTCAAATTGTGAAATGAAATCTATTATCTTAAAGGCTATGTCTTTCAGTACTTGCAATTCTTTTATTCTTTCTTCTGTCCATTCACTCTCTCCAGAAAAGACATACTGATATAACCAAATATTGAACTGCTCTTTCAAGAATTCTTTTGCATTCTTGTTTATAAAGTAATCTACTTCACTTTGTTTTTCAAAGACTCTGAATACTTTATTTAACTCTTCTTCAGTTGTTGTTATCCCTTCTTTTTTCAAGGATCTTAAAATATCATCGATCTTTGTTTTTCTTCCTCTTTCCGAGTATAATACATTGAAAACAATTACTCCGTCTTTTCTTTTTTCTTTAAACTCGTATATTATTTCTCTTTTTTCATTCGCTTTTTTATGCTCTAATGTCGAAACATCAAAATAATACTTGTGCTTGTCTATTTCTACTTCTAAATTTTTGAATAATCTATCCGTTTTAACATAATACAGCATGTGTGTTTTCCAGAATAAGATGACATCTTTATCGTCTGTATATACCTTTTCGTAAACATTTTGATGAAATGGTGTGTACCTGAAGTAGATTGAACCTGTTTCAGAGAAATATCTATTGAAAAATGTATAAAGTTTATCAAATAATTCTCCCCTGAACTTAGGAAACGGTTTTAAGGCATCATCTATATCTTTTTTTAGTTTTGGGAATACTCCATTTTTGTAGTAATTTGATTTGATCCTCATTAAATTAATATAGCCCGATTCTCCTTCTACCTTTGCCCCAACAAAAATGTCTTCTAATGCATCGAAAAATTTAATTTCTTCTTTAGTCATATCGCTCGCTCCTTTTAATTTTAACGGTAATTAACTTTACTAGTCTGAGTATTTAACAGATTTCTTTTATGTACTTTTTATGTTCTTTTTATAAATTATAACATTAAGCTGCTTTATAATAAAAAATTATTAGTGAAATACTTGAAAAAAGGTGAAAAAAAGATATCACTCCTCATAAAAAAGGAGTGATATCTTCAACAATACACTCAGAGTGCAAATAATACTTTTGTACCACCTTTGTTACATCCATTGGGGATGTCCATTTGACAATTACCGTTTATAACTTGACTTTTGCTTAATACTAAACTAGAATATGAATAATGAAGTGATTTTATCAAATATAATTTGTGGAGGAAAAGATGGAAAATGAAGGTTTTAAAAGTGGTTTTGTTGCCTTGGCAGGAAAACCTAACGTAGGAAAATCAACATTGATAAACGCTTTGATGGGCCAAAAAGTGGTCATCGTTTCTGACAAGCCACAAACCACAAGAAATAGAGTAAACTGCATATTAACGGAAGATCATTATCAAATAGTTTTTGTCGATACACCGGGCATTCACAAACCTATAAGAAAAATCGGAGAATACATGGTCAATATAGCAATAAACGCTTTGAAAGGCGTTGATTTGATACTTTTTATGATAGATGCAAAGGATGGTTTAAGAAATTCGGATTTGAGAGTTGCTGAAATAGTTGATAAATCAAGAATTCCTACCATTCTTCTTGTGAACAAAGTTGACCTAGTAAAAGATAAAGAGAAAATTAACCTGATGACAGAAAAAATACAAAATTTGTGTTCAAATATAGTTAAAACCTTTGAAATCTCAGCGTTAACGGGTAAAAATCTTTTTGAATTAAAACAAAGTATCATAGATTTATTACCCGAAGGTCCTCAATACTACCCAGAAGATATGATCACGGATAAACCGTCAAGATTCATCATTTCTGAGTTAATTCGGGAAAAAATCTTTCATTTAACAAAGGAAGAGATTCCTCATTCAAGCGGAGTAGTTGTAGAAGAACTGAAAGAAAGAGAGAACGGCGTTTTGTACGTGAGAGCAGAAATTTATGTCGAAAAGAAAAGCCAGAAACCTATTATAATAGGTAAAAACGGAAGTATGATTAAAAAGATCGGCCAATTGGCAAGACAAGACATCGAAGAACTTTTTGAAAGAAAAGTCTACCTCGATCTTTACGTAAAGGTTCGTGACAAATGGAGAGACGACAAAAATATTTTAAATAACATTATGGAATACAAAGTAGAAGAAATAAAAGATGGAAAATAAACTCCCGTATACAATTTAATCAATTCTAAAAGCCTTGTCAGCTTCTATAATCTCCTTCGCTACATCAACTAACTTTTGGTTGGAATTTCTACTCTTTTTTTGCAAAAACTTCATGGCTTCTTCTTCGTTCAATCGTAATCTTTCCATTATGATACCTTTAGCTTTTTCTATTAATTTTCTCGATTCCAAAGTTTCTTTGGTTACTTCTAATTCATTTTTTAAATTTTTGATATCCTCAAATCTCGAAAGTGCGATTTCAATCTCGGCTTTCAAATCTGATTCGTCTATGGGCTTTATTAAGTACCCCAATACTCCCAGATTTTTTGCTTTATCTATCAATTCTTCATCATCGTAACCGCTTACAATCAATGTGGGAATAAAAACCTTCTCGCTTATCCTTTTTAATGCCTCCAAACCATCCATAACAGGTAGATTTATATCGGCTATAATCATATCCGGCTTTTTTTCTAAAGCTAATTTAACCAACTCTTTACCGTTTGTAGCTTCTCCTACTACTTTACATCCTAAATTTTCTAAGTTACTTTTTAACCCCATTAAAATTAGATATTCATCCTCGGCAACCAATACCTTCAAGTCTTTCATTGTTTAACCCCCAACATTTTTCAAATTTTCTCCATTTCTTCGACGGAAATATTCGTACTAATCTGTTTTACCGGGATCTCAATTCGTACTTTAGCACCATTAGAACTTTCCACCTCTATTTCCCCATTTAGTTGTTTGGTAATTATAGAATATACGATCGATAGACCAAGCCCCTGGGTTTTTTGAATATCGAAATTTGGTGGGAAACCTACTCCATTATCCGAAATCTCCAGCTTTATTGTTTCGTTCTCAAATTTTGAAACAATACTAATCTCACCATTTTCTTTACCAACAAAGGCATACTTTAGACTGTTAGTAACCAGCTCGTTCACCACCAAAGCTATCGCAGAGGCTTTGCTATATGAAACGAAAATATCGTCTAATTCAAAGTTAAACTTTATCTCTTCTCTCGTACTGCTCATAAATTTGGCTATCTTAATTATCATCTCTTTGAGATTGATAATACTTCTACCTAATTTATCTTTCGACAACAAATCATGGACTGCGGCGATACTTTTTATCTTCGACATTAAATCATCAAGCATCTCTATTACATTTTTCCTAGAATCTTTTTTGATGGACATCTTATACAAAGACATCAAACTAATTATAGACTGCAGGTTATTCTTGATTCGATGATGGCTCTCTTGCAACAATACAGAACTTCCCACTAACCTTGTGTCATGAATTGCTAAGGCTGCTTGATGAGCTATGGTTTCTAAATACTTTATCTCTTCTTCAGAATATATATATACTTCTTTGTAATAAATATGGATTATACCGCTCAATCTTGATCTTATGTACAAAGGCACACATATAAAACTACCAATATCTTTGTTGATTTTAAAGAATTTTTCGAATCCTCTATCTCTTTTTGAAAAATAATAAACTTTTTCATCCCCGATTAAATTTAAGATTTCTGATTCATTCGGTTCAACTTCCACGTTTTTATTTCGTTTGTAAAAAGCCTTGTCTATTATTGAGTTTGTGTCCTCATCCATCAGAGATATCCCACACGCGTCTGCTTTCATAGCCTTTGCAGCATTTTTTGCAAGTAGATTCATTAGATCATCTAGCTCATATTCTGATGTTAAATATTCTGCTGCTTCGAAGACCGATTCAATTAGTTGACTTTCTTCAGGATTTACATTATTGTCATCGGAGTTAATCCCCATAATCTTATTTATCAATTTTTTAGGATTATTTTTTACCTCTTGGGAGTCCAGAATTTCGGTGATCTCACCTTCATTCAATATTGCTATCTTATCAGCGATTCTCAAGGCATCTTCCCACTGTTTGGTTATGTAGATCACACTTTTACCTTCTTTTTTATGTGTTCTTATCATATTGTGGAGATTCATCAAAGAACTTAAAGAAATATTCTCAGCTGGTTCGTATAAAATCACAACATCTGGATTAACAGAAAAAGCCCTCACAAAAGCCAAATTTTTCTTTTCTTCTAATGTGAGATCCCCTACTTTCATATCTGGTGATAAGTTTAAATTATACTTTTTTAAAATTTCCTCCACTATTCTCTGAGTTTTTCTTTTAGAGTAAAAAATCGATTGTTTCTTCTCATAAGAAGTATCTAAAAATAAATTCTCTGAAACAGAGAGATTCTCTAATAATTTAGGTTTTTGATCAATAATTTCAATCTTATTTTTCTTTAGATCATATAGATTGAAAGAGATAAGCTGCCCAATATGAAATAATTTCCCCTCTGCAGGTAACTTACCAATCAAGCCATTGATAATGGCATTCTTACCTGAGCCTTCTTGACCAAGAATAGCTATAACTTCCCCCTTTTGCACTTCTAAGGAGAAATTTTTTAAAAGTTCAACGTCTTGATCTTTTACACGAAAATTCTGAATTTCAAACAGACTTGACATAACAATTACCTCTAAAATCAAAAAAATCTTTATTAATTAATTTTACCAAATTAATATAAATTAAGAAAATCTAAGATTTTTTAACTTAATCAAGAATAAATGACGTTAAACAGCTCTAATCGGATTTAATCTCCCCTAATCGATGTTGACCTAAAAATGGAAATATGATTAAATGTTTTCAGAAAGTCATCCTCAAGGGTGGGGTGACATTGTTTAATAAAAAATTTAATAATGCGAGGTCATGAATGCCTTAGTATAGTGAAAAATACATACTAAGGCATTTTTTGTTTGTTAAGTATCTTTAGTCGCTTTGTAACAACAAAATTAACAGGAGGTGTTTTTATGAAGCGTTTTTTGGTAGTTTTGGTATTGCTAGTGAGTTTATTTGCATTTTCTGAAACCTTTTTACTCTCTCCGAAGTCTATGAACAACCCCTACTGGTTTGCAGTAGAAAACGGTATGAAAGATGCAGCAGAAGCTTTGGGAGTTCAAGCAGTATTTGATGCTCCGATCGAAGCTGACGCAGCAGAACAAGCACAAAAGATACAAACGTACATCATTCGTGGTGTGGACGGGATTGGGATATCTCCTAATGACCCAGAAGCTGTTAAATTTGTTATTCAACAAGCTTTGAACAGAGATATTCCAGTAATAACTTTTGATTCTGATTCACCAGATAGCGGTAGATATGTATATTTGGGAACTAACAATTACAATGCAGGGTACATTTCTGGCGAGCTTATGGGACAACTTATCGACCAATATAAACCTGATAAAACTACTTTGAATTTTGCTATTTTAACAGGTGGGTTGGCAGCAGTCAATTTGAACGAAAGAATCGCGGGATTTAAAGATGCCATGGAAGAATACTCCCAAAAGACAGGAAAAGAAATAGTTTATGTTGCAGATCCGTTCCCTTGTAACGACGATACCGCTGTAGCAGTTCAAGTTTTAACAGATGTTACCAGACGTTATCCAAATTTAGATGGTTGGTTCGCATCTGGAGGATGGCCATTGTTCGCTCCATCGGATACGGTTATTAGGGCATTAGGAGGAATGGAAAAAGCAGAATCACTCTTAACAGTAGGTTTTGACACTTTACCACCAGAATTGGAACTCGTAAAAGCAGGTGCTTGGAAAGGATTAGTTGGTCAAAGGCCATATGACATGGGTTATTTATCGCTAGCCGTTCTATACAATATGTCGAAATTAGGTGTAGATAAAACATTGCAATTATTACCAAAAGTTACAAATGAAGATGGTTCGGTTGATTACATTATTGATACAGGAGTTGACATTGTAACTTCTGAAAATGTCGACGAATTCATTGAATTTGCTAACGAAGTTTACAGTAAAAGATAAAATATAATATACTTTTTAAGCAATGGGAATTTTCCCTTCCCATTGCTTTTAATTAATAGTAATTTTAAAAATATCTATGAATTTACAAAGGGGAGGAAAAAGAATTGGAGACGTTGAAAAAAATTTTTGCTATAAGGGAATTCACTATATTCTTGGTTTTAATTGCTATGATGCTTTTCTTAGGAATAACTGCACCTGGGTTTTTATCGGTTGATAACCTCTTCAGTATCATTTTAAATGTGACATTTATTGGGGTTATGGCTTGTGGAATGACAATGGTTATTATCACTGGAGGAATAGATCTTTCAGTTGGATCTATTTTAGGTTTATCTGGCGTTGTGATGGGGTTACTCATGCATGATTTAGGTTTAAATCCTGTCCTGAGTATTTTGGTAGGCTTATTAGTTGGAATGGCTGCCGGATTAACAAACGGACTTCTCATCACCAAAGTTAAAATTCCACCATTTATAAGTACTCTTGGTATGCTCAGTATAGCAAGGGGTTTAGCATATGTGTTAAGTAAAGGCTGGCCAATATCTCCCTTTCCAAAGTCATTTACTTCTCAAGGTCAAGGTATGGTTGGACCTGTCCCTGTTCCTGTATTATACTTCGCTGGAGTTGCCATTATCGCTTATATATTTCTACGATATACTATAGTTGGAAGGAGAATATACGCGACTGGAGGTAATTTAGAAGCAGCAAAATTGGTTGGAATTAAAACAGATAGAATATTGATAATGGTTTATGTAATTAATGGATTGTTGGCAGCATTTGCTGGTTTTTTAATGACAGCATGGTTGGGAGTAGCTCAAGCAAATGCGGGTCAAGGTTATGAATTAGACGTTATTGCAGCAACTGTTATAGGAGGTACAAGTTTACAAGGTGGAGAAGGAACTATCTTAGGAACTGTAATTGGTGCCATAATCATGGGTGTACTCAGAAACGGTTTGATCCTTTTAGGTGTATCCTCTTTCTGGCAGCAAGTTGCAATTGGTGCAGTAATAATTATTGCCGTAGCCTTTGACCAGCTTAGAGGAGGGAAAGAAGGATGAACTCTGTCTTAAAAGTAATTGATATTTCCAAAGAATTCCCTGGTGTAAAAGCGTTAGACCAAGTAAGCATTGATTTTTACCCTGGAGAAGTTCATGCCATTGTTGGAGAAAACGGAGCAGGAAAATCCACTTTGATGAAAATAATAGCAGGAGTTTATAAACAAAATGAAGGTAAAATAATTTTTAATGGGAAAGAAGTGTATTGGAAACATCCTTCTGAAGCTATCGAAGAAGGAATTGTTACTATCTTTCAAGAATTGTCAGTTATGGATAATTTATCTGTTTCAGAAAATCTGTTCTTAGGCTCTGAACCAAAAAGAGGACCTTTTCTCAACAACGGTAAACTTTACAAGTCTGCAAAGGAGTTCCTAAAGGAATTTGGTCTCAACATAAACCCAAATGATAAGTTAAAAAAATTCACTATTGGTGTTCAACAAATGATTGAGATTGCAAGAGCTACTTATAAAGAATCTAAAGTTATTATAATGGATGAACCTACCTCTTCCCTCACGCAAAATGAGGTTGCAAAATTGTTTGAAGTTATAAGAAATTTGAAACAAAAGGGAGTGTCTATTATATTTGTCTCCCATAGGTTAGAAGAGATATTTGAAATAGCTGATAAAGTATCTGTTTTAAGGGACGGAAAATTAGTCGAAACAAATGAGATATCTACTCTTAATCGAGATAAAATCGTTGAAATGATGGTTGGAAGAAAAATAGAAAATTTTTATATCAAAAAAGAACATGAAATTGGCAACCCCATCATGAAGGTTGAAAATCTTAGTGGTCAAGGCTTCAAAAATATTTCATTTGAGATTCATACGGGAGAAGTTTTAGGTTTTTATGGTTTGATAGGTGCAGGTAGAACAGAAATTATGGAAACTATAATTGGATTAAGAAAAAAGAAATCAGGGAAAATCTATATTGATAACAAAGAAGTAGAAATAAACAACCCATTAGATGCTGTTAAATTTGGTATAGGTATGGTACCAGAAGATAGAAAAAGAAAAGGATTGATTCTGATTCATTCCGTCAAAGATAACATCTCTCTTCCTAGTTTGGATAAATTAAAGAGACTTCGATTATTTGTGAATGAAAAAGCGGAAAAAGATTTGAGTAAATGGGCAATAGATTCCTTCAACATAAAAACTCCTTCTCCTACCAGAAGGGTAAAATACTTATCGGGGGGAAATCAACAGAAGGTTGTAGTAGCAAAATGGATAGCTTTAAGACCAAAAATCTTAATACTGGATGAACCAACTCGAGGAATAGATGTGGGAGCTAAAGCGGAAATATACGAATTGATATCTGAACTAGCACTACAAGGAATGGCTATTATTATGATCTCATCAGAATTACCGGAAGTTTTACAAATAAGCGATAGAATAGCTGTTATGGCTTACGGACATCTTACGGGGGTCCTTAACGCCAAAGAAGCTTCACAAGAAAAAGTTATGAAGTTGGCTACTCAAAAAGAAAAAGTGTTCGCATAATGGGAGCTGAAATAAATGAAAATTAGTACAAGAATAATCTCTGGCTACATTATCATTATAGCTGCTTTAATCTTAATATTAGGTGTTGTAAAATTTACCATTTCTAACTTAGAGGAGCAAGGTAACGAAACCATCGTTTCAGCTGAGAAGATGAACTCCAATTTGAAATCCTTTCAAGATTTTTTTCAAGGTTTTTATAATACAAGCCAGGCAAATATTGCACTCATATCTTCAGGATATTTATCTGATATAAATCAAGTAAAAAACGCTCAAGAAAATTTCAATGTTTTCCTAAATGAGGGAAAAAAACTACTTTTTCAGGAAGAAAATTTTTCTCAAGATTTTTTAGTAAAAAGTTCCACTTTATTCCAAAATATTGAAGATTTGAATCAACAAGCTTCTTCAAAAATCACAGTCATAATTCAAAAAAACCAAGAAATTAGCAATCTTAGCGGTGAACTTTCCAGCAATGAAGCAAATATACAACAAATTGAAAAGCAAATGAATGACTTGCTAACCTACAATGAAACCATATTAGAAAAGGAATTTAATAAAATAAAAGATCTTCTGGGAAAAGCCCCAAACTGGGACGACTTCGAAGGTAACCAAAAAATCAAAGAAGAAACAGAAAACTCTTTAAATTTAGATGGCATAGGTATCTGGGGGTTGGAAAAATTTTGGAATAAGGATCTATTACCTCATTTTTCACAGGTAGAAGAAAATATTAACTTGTTAAAATTAATCGCAAGAGAGATACTCTTACAAAATACAATATCCCAAGAGTTGACACTTTCTCTCGATAATGCTGTTGAAGAAATACAGAAAATTCTAAATTACATAATTGACGGTGGTTATTTTGTAATAATGAATCCTATCGAAGCAGTTGTTATCGATAAAACTGTTGATGCATACCAAAAAAACGTTAATGAATATGTTCGACTTAGAGATGAAAGAGATTATCTAAGAAAGGAATTCACTTCACTGACAAATCAATTAACAGAAATTCAAAATGAAATACAAAAGATGAATGGTGAACTAAGCAATTTATTTAGCCTTGAACTTATACCTTTGATAGAAAGTTTTTCTAATTTAGTTGAAAGCGAAATGACTGAAATTCAAAAATCAGCTAATGCAAATGTACAAGTTATTTCTGACAATGCTCAAAAAGTTCTTAAAAACGTAAACTCTGTTTTCAATACGACTTTAATTACTACTCTCATTGTTATAGGTATAATTATTTTTATCACTTATCTTCTTAATCATTCAATATCTGGAACTTTAAAAATCACTAACAAATTGGCTAACAGTATTTTGAATAAAGACTTGTCACAAATTCCAACTTCTTCAAAAAAGAAAGACGAAATTGCTCAAGTTCATAACGCTTTTATTAATGTAGCTAATTCTCTAAAAAGTATGCTAAACCAGCTTAAATCCTCTTCCAATATTCTAAAACAAAATGCTGAAAATACCTCTTCTGTAGTAGAAGAATACTCTGCAGTTAGTGAAGAAATTTCAGGAGAAATAAATAGCTATAGCGACAGTTTAATTGAATCAGTAGATAAACTAAGAAAAATAACTTCTTCTTTGAATGAAGTTAAAGATAATTCCGAGAAACTAGGGTATCAAGCAGAAAATTCGGTAAAAGAAGCAGAAAAATTTAAATTAGAAATAAACAAAGACATAAAAAATATTCTCCAAATTGCGGAAGAAAACAAAAATATTACTTTAGATGTGGAAAATAATATTAATGATATGCAAAGGCTTTTGAATGTAACAAAAGAAGTTAGTTCTTTTGCTGAAAACATTAGATCGATAGCTGAACAGACGAATCTATTATCTTTAAACGCAGCTATAGAAGCAGCAAGAGCTGGAGAAGCGGGGAAAGGATTTGCAGTAGTTGCTGAAGAAGTAAGAAAACTTGCCGAAAGCTCAGGAAAAATGGCTTCAGATGTACAAAACGCCGTGTTAAAGATGGAAAAAACTGTAAACTCAGTAGCTGATTCAACTTCAAATACAGGAAAAAAAGTTGAAGATAATGCTCACAAAATTGAAGAATTAAGTTTAAAAATAAAAAAGATACAAGAAAATATTGATAAGACTGTAAACACTATTGTAACGTTAAAAAATTTCATTGAAAATGAAAATAAATTGGTGGTTGAAGTCAGCAACAATACAACCGAAATCTCCGAGCAATTTGAAGAAACCTCTAAAGGTATTTTAACCTTCAAAGAAAATTTGGGAGAAGTTGCGAAAGCTATGGAAAGTCTAACGGAAGAATCACAAAAGCTTTTGGAACTTTCAGAATCTATAAATTCGTTAGTTAAAGAATACCGACTTTAATTTATGATTTTTTACCTCTGATTGAAGAAAGTTCTAATCAAGAGTTCTTTATTTTTCCTGTTTTTCTTAAAGTCTTGTTATAACGAGTTCTAGTAAGCACATTCAGAGTACAAAGTTACACAACTATAATATTCCATATGATAGTGAAGATGCAACTGATATATTTACGGATCCAAACTTTAAAAGAATTTGAAAAGAGGTAATAGAATGGGCATAAAAGAGTTGAGACTCTCACGAATTTTGAATCCAGAAAGCGGAAAATCTGTTATCATTCCCATAGACCACGGGCTCGTTATGGGAAATGTTTCGGGATTACAAAATCCTGTTCAAACTTTGGAAAAGCTAATAAACATAGGAATAGATGGAACATTGATAAGCCCAGGTATAGCAAAGATAACAACGGATCTTTTTACTTCAAAAGATGCTCCTGGTAGAATTTTAACTATGGATGTACCCTTACCTTCGACGATTCCTGGAGGTAGTGGCGGTACGATTGGCCATAAACTAATAGTTGACATTCAATTTGCCATAAGATATGCTTTTGATGTAGTTAAAGTCTTACTGCCTTGGGGAGAAAAAGAAAATATCCAGATGGAGAGTATAGAAGTTGTGGAAAAGGTAGCCAATGAGTGCGACAAATGGAATATACCTCTCATGGTTGAACCTGTCTTATGGGGAAACAGCATACCGAAAGAGAAGAAAAATGATCCGGAGCTTATAGAACATGCCTCACGAATGGCACTAGAATTTGGAGCAGATATATTAAAGATTCCATATACTGGCGATGAAACTGAATTTAAGGAATTAGTTAATATTTTAAAAGTACCAATCTTTGTTCTTGGTGGTCCAAAGATGGATAATATAGAAAACGTTTTAAAGGTGACGAAAGAATCCATCGAGGCAGGTGCAAAAGGGATAGTATTTGGAAGAAATGTTTGGCAAAATCCCAATATGGAATCCCTCATCATGGGCTTAAAAGAAATAGTCCATAAAAACTCTAATATTGAAGAAGTAATCAAAAAATACAACTTAGCATAGTCACATGAAAAGATCCCTCTTTAACAAGAAAAAGGAGAACTCCAAATATGGAAAGAAAAGGAATCACAATTGGTGGAATAATAGTATTTGACTATATAAAAATTGTTGATACTTATCCAAAAGTAGGACGTTTAGCAAACATCTTGAACATCGAGCATTCTGTAGGAGGAGCTGTTCCCAATACTTTAATAGACTTAGCAAAAATGGATAACAGTATACCCCTTCAAGCAATTGGTGTAGTCGGAAATGATGAGTTGGGAGATTATGTTTTAAAAGTACTAAAAGAAAATAGCATAAATACAGAAATGATTTTTCAACAAAATGAGGTAAGAACTTCTTTCACCGACGATATGATCGTTGAATCAACAGGGGAAAGAACATTCTTTCACTATCGAGGTGCGAACTCTCTACTTGATATTACTCATTTTGACTTCGATAGAATCAACTCTAAAATATTACACGTTGGATATCCTTTATTACTAGATAAACTCGACTCAGCAGATCCTGAATATGGAACTGTTTTGGCAAAAACTTTAGCTATGGCTCAACAAAAAGAAATAAAAACATCGTTGGATTTGGTAAGTGAAAACTCTGATAGGTTCTCTAAAATCATACCACCTTCTTTAAAGTACACAGATTATTGTACAATCAACGAAATAGAAGCCTCTTTAACAACCAACATACCAATAAGAGACACAGAAGATAAATTGATCGTTGCTAACTTCAAACCCATATGTTTCAAATTAAAAGAAATGGGAGTTAAGCAATGGGTAATAATTCACTCTCCTGAAGGTGCTTTTGCACTAGATGAAACAAACAATTTTTATATGCAACCTTCTTTTGATCTACCGAAAGGTTATATAAAAGGAACAGTAGGAGCAGGGGATGCATTCTGTGCAGGAGTTTTATACTCTATCAATAAAGGATGGGATATATCAAAAGCTTTAAAAGTTGGAACAGCCACTGCTACAGCTTGCCTTTCAAAAAGTGGAACAACGGATGGCGTAAAGGATATAGAAAGCATGATGAAATTGTACGGAAAGAGGAAGGTAAAGTTAATCTTTTAGAAGATGCATAAACAATTTTGAACTATAAAATCAACTTCATACCCTGATTAGAGAAAAATTCTAACCAGGGTATTATTTTTTTACATTTTTTTCAAAAATTGAGAATTAAGTTGTTAATCCATTTTAATCCCTCTTAAACAGACGAGATCTACTGTAATTGCTAATAATCGGATTTTGTTTTCAAGAGATATAGGTATATAATTGGTATGTACATATTTAAAATTTACTAAGAATAATATATACATGTTGTAATATTTTGTATCATACAAGTTTACTCTAAAAATCTTATTTGTAGCAGTTTTGAAACATAAACTTTTATAACAAAAAGGAGAATCAAGAATGTACGAAGATTTGAAAAAAGAACTATACAAAGCCCACATGAATCTTGAAAAATACGGATTAGTTGCCTACACCAGTGGAAATGTCAGTGTAAAAGTGAACAATCACGTAATAATCAAACCCTCTGGAATACCATATGACGAATTAAAAACCGAAGATATGGTAGTTCTGGATATGGAAGGAAACGTGGTAGAAGGTAAACTAAAACCGTCTGTTGATTCTGCCACCCACCTTTACCTTTACAAAAACTTACCTGATGTGGGGAGTATTATTCATACTCATTCACCTTATGCTTCTGCTTTTGCATTGCTATCACAGCCAATACCTGTTTACAGTACCGCACATGCTGATGTTTTTGGTGTACAAGTACCTGTTTCAAACTATGCACCTGTAGGCTCTGAGGCAATTGGTAAAGCTGTGATTGAGGTAGTTAATCAAGCAAAAGCAGTTCTTTTAAGTAAACATGGGGTAATAGTCATGGGGAAAGATATCAAAGAAGCTATAAGAAAAGCAATCTTTTTGGAAGAAATCGCACAAACAGCATATTTTGCTAGAACTATTGGAAATCTAGAACCTTTGGATGAAAAAGAAGCAAAACGACTATATGAATTTCATCATAGTAACTACGGCCAAAAATGACAAAATTAATGGTTTAAGGGGGACAACGTATGTATTTAATAGGTACGGATATAGGAACTACTGGAACAAAAACTGTTATTTTAGATGAAAAAGGAAATCTAATTTCAAAAGCAAGCAAGACTTATAAAGTAAACACACCAAAGGCTTCTTGGGCTGAACAAAATGCAGATGTATGGGTAGAAGCTTTCATTCAAACCTTAAAAGAAAGTGTAGAAAAGGCTAATATAAACCCTGCTGAGATAGCTGGAGTATCTTTAAGTGGATTATACGGTGGTGCTGGCGTCCCTGTAAACAAAGATATGAACCCTCTGTATCCATGTCTTATTTGGATGGATCGAAGGGCATCAAAAGAAACACAGTGGGTTAAAGAGAATGTATCACAAGATAAACTATTTGAAATAACAGGAAATTATGTTGATTCTTATTTTGGTTTCACCAAGATAATGTGGATAAAAAATAACTTACCTGATGTTTGGAAAAACACTTATAAATTCGTTAGCCCTAAAGATTACGTTATATATAAGCTTACTGGAGAACTTTCAACTGATTACAGTTCAGCCGGAAACTTAGGTGGGGTTTTTGATATCAAGACAAAAAATTGGTCTGAAGAAATGGGAAAGATTCTAGAAATTCCTATAGATAAATTACCCGAAAAAATACTAAGATCCAAAGATATTGCAGGTTATTTAAAGAAGGATATGGCAGAACTTACTGGATTAAAAGAAGGCACTCCCATAATCTCAGGTGGAATAGATGCACCAATGGCACAATTAAGTGCAGGAGTATTGAACGAAGGAGAACATGTATTTATGGCTGGAACTTCCACGTGTTGGGGAACTCTGTTGTACGATAAAAAACCCACCACTCCCCAATTAGTAAATTACCCTTACGTTGTCGATGAAGATCATTTACTCTACACATTTGGCGGAAGTGCCACAACAGGTGCGTTAGTAAATTGGTTTATAGATGAATTTGGTCAAATGGAAAAAACTTTTGGTGATCAATCTGGCTACTCTCCTTATGAACTTTTAGAAATGAAAGCAAAAAAAGTACCTTTGGGTAGCGAGGGTCTCTTAGCCTTACCATATTTCATGGGAGAACGATCCCCTATATGGGACCCTGACGCAAGAGGGGTTATTTTCGGAATCACATTGTACCACAAAAAACCACATATTTATAGGACTCTCATGGAATCCGCTGCTTTCTCCCTAAGGCATAACATGCAAACTGCAAAAGAATCCGGCATAAAACTAAATCCAGACTGTTGGATAGTAGGAGGGGTAGCAAATTCTAACCTTTGGACTAAGATCTTTGCGGATGTCACAGGTTATAACATGATCAAATTATCTGACAACATAGAAGCCCCTTTGGGAGATGCGTTCCTTGTTGGACTTGGCACCGGGATATTCAAAAAACCTGAGGAAATTAAAAATTGGATAAAGATTGAAACAACCGTAAACACCGATAAAGAAAATTTCGATAAATACGATGAGTATTACAAATTATTTATAGAACTATACAACAATACTAAAGAAATAATGCATAAAATTGCCAAATTATAACTTACTAAACAAAACAATCTTTGGAGGTGCAAGATGGTAGATAAGAAAAAACCTACAATTGGAGTATTAGGAATTATGCAGGAACTGTATGACAAAACTTATCCTAAAATAGTTGAAACTCAATCTAACTACGTTAAAGACGTTATTAAAGAATTAGGAGATATAGCAGAATTCAAATTTATTAAGCCTGCTAGAAATAGAAAAGACATTGAAGAAATAGTTGAAACTTATAACAACGATAAAGAAATAGATGGAATTATAATTATGATGTTGACTTACAGTCCAGGCCAAAGAATTGTTCCCGCGTTAAAAAAGAATAATTTGCCAATAATGCTCGCAAATATTCAGCCTTTACCTAGCGTGACAAAAGACTGGGATATGGAACTTCTAACTTACAACCAAGGAATACACGGGGCACAAGATAACATGAATGCAATAGTTAGATTAGGTATCAATTGTCCCGTGGTTACAGGAAATTGGAAAGAAGAAGAATTGAAAAACTTTGTGAAAGATTGGAGTCTGGCAGCTCAAGCAGCAAAAGTTTGTAAAAATTTAAGAATCGCAGTTGTTGGAAGAATGCCTGGGATGGGGGATATTACCTTTGATTCAGCAGCATTATTAAAAAAACTTGGAGTTGAAATAGTAGACGAAAGCATGGGGAAGATATATTCTTACTTTGAAAAAGTAACGAAGAAAGAGATCGAAGATGTTAAAGCAGAAAACGCAAAGAACTTTGAAATTGACCCCAAACTAAAAGAAGATCAACACAACTTTGCCGCAAAGTTTCAGGTTGCCATTGAAAAGTTCCTCGAAGATAACAGCTACGATGGATACAGTATCTACTTCGATTCTGTAAAGGATGACGGAAGGTTCGAACAGTTACCGTTAATGGCAGCCTCTAACTTGATGGCAAAAGGATATGGATATGGAGCAGAAGGGGATGCCCTTGCAGCCACTGTTGTAAAAATAGGACATATCCTTGGGAATAACGGACATTTCACGGAGATGTATGCTATGGATTTTGAAAGAGACTCCGTTTTTATGAGCCATATGGGAGAAGGTAATTGGAAAGTAGCAAGAAAAGACAAACCAATAAAACTCATAGACAGATTTTTAGGTATAGGAGATTTAAACAATCCACCAACAGTTGTATTCAACGTGCAGCCAGGTGAAGGAACCATAACTTCCTTAGCCCCCTTAAGCGAAGGAAATTTCAGGCTAGTTGTTTCAAAAGGCGAAGTTATAGACAGTGAGAATTATTCGAACGTCGAAATGCCATATTTTCATTTCAAACCGGATACAGGAGTAAGGAATGCGATGACTAACTGGCTCAAAAACGGAGGAACTCATCACCAATGCTTTAACATCGGAGATATTACAAGGAGGTGGGAACTGTTTGCAAAAATGGTCGGTATTGAGTATGTAAGGGTATGAAGAAATTTCAAAAACTTCATGGAGATAAAAAAGGAACTATTCTGTGGTATCTATAGTTATTTTGTAACAATAAAAATGTACAGGAGGTGTTTTTATGAAGCGTTTTTTGGTAGTTTTAGTGTTGATAGTGAGTTTACTTGCATTTTCTGAAACCTTTTTACTCTCTCCGAAGTCTATGAACAACCCCTATTGGTTTGCAGTAGAAAACGGTATGAAAGATGCAGCAGAAGCTTTGGGAGTTCAAGCAATATTTGATGCTCCTATAGAAACTGATGCAGCAGAACAAGCGCAAAAGATACAATCGTACATCATTCGTGGTGTGGACGGGATTGGGATATCTCCTAATGACCCAGAAGCCATTAAATTTGTTATTCAACAAGCTTTGAACAGAGATATTCCAGTAATAACTTTTGATTCTGATTCACCAGATAGCGGTAGATATGTATATTTGGGAACTAACAATTACAATGCAGGGTACATTTCTGGCGAGCTTATGGGACAACTTATCGACCAATATAAACCTGATAAAACTACTTTGAATTTTGCTATTTTAACAGGTGGACTAGCAGCACTTAACTTGAACGAAAGAATCGCTGGGTTCAAGGATGCAATGGAAGAATATTCACAAAAAACAGGAAAAGAAATCGTTTATGTTGCAGATCCTTTCCCTGCTGAGGACGATACTGCCAAAGCTGTTCAAATTTTAACAGATGTGAATAAACGTTATCCCAACTTAGATGGTTGGTTCATTGCCAATGCATCAGCTGCATATGTTCCTGTGGATACAATGGTTAATGCTTTAGGAGGAATGGAAAAAGCGGAATCACTCTTAATAGTCTCTTTTGACACTTTGCCACCACAATTAGAACTCGTAAAAGCAGGTGTATGGAATGGACTTGTTGGGCAAAGACCGTATGACATGGGTTATTTATCGCTAGCCATTCTATACAATATGTCGAAATTAGGTGTAGATAAGACACTACAATTATTACCAAAGGTTATAAATGAAGATGGTTCATTTGATTACATAATTGACACAGGAGTTGACATTGTAACTTCTGAAAATGTTGATGAATTCTTTGAATATGCCAACAAAGTTTATACTAAAAGATAAAATATAATTAACTTTTTGAGCGATGGGAATTTTCTTCTTCCCATCGCTTTTTGTTAACTAAAACTTCAAAAATAGCCTGTTATTTAAATAAAAGTAAAAAATTAACCCGTTAAAACACTAACTTAGAAAAAAACTCTTTAGGATACTAACAAATAGGCTTACAACGAATAAGGGAATCTTTCCCTACCTCTCATATTAGTACTATTTTAGCATTAAGGGTATCTTTTTACAAAAAATTATAATAAGAATTTAAAAATTTTAAATAACTTTTTTTAAGTTTCACATCCATATATATTATACGGCGGAGGTATTTAAAATGAAAAAAGCAAGAATGCATATAGACAGAAACTATGTGATTGATAAAGTGGATAACAGACTTTTTGGTTCTTTTATAGAACATCTTGGTAGAGCTGTTTATACAGGTATATATGAACCTAGTCATCCTAAAGCAGATGAAAAAGGGTTCAGAAAAGATGTAATAGATTTGGTCAAAGAATTAAACGTTTCTATTGTTAGGTATCCCGGCGGAAACTTCGTTTCAGGATACAACTGGGAGGATGGTGTAGGTCCAAAAGAGAAAAGACCTAAAAAGCTTGAATTAGCCTGGCGCTCCTTAGAACCAAACGAATTTGGTACCAACGAGTTTATGGAATGGTGTAAGTTAGTTAATACAGAACCTATGATGTCAATTAATTTAGGTACCAGAGGAATAGATGAAGCTCGAAATTTTGTTGAGTATTGCAACTTCCCCGAAGGAAGCTATTACAGTGATTTAAGAAAACAACATGGTTACAATGATCCACACAACATAAAAGTTTGGTGCTTAGGGAATGAAATGGATGGTCCATGGCAAATTGGACACAAAACGGCATTAGAATACGCCAGACTGGCAGAAGAAACCGCTAAAGTGATGAAATTAGTTGATCCAAATTTGAGCTTGGTTGCTTCTGGAAGCTCAGGATGGCATATTCCAACTTTCGGCGAATGGGAAGCAACTGTACTCGAGCATACTTACGATTATGTTGATTTTATTTCTTTGCATGCATATTACGACAATTATGAAAATAACATAGAAAACTTCTTAGCGAAGTCTATTGATATGGATTCATATATAAAATCAGCGGTAGCGGCGTGTGATTATGTAAAAGGTCGTAAGAAAACTAACAAAACGATTTATATATCATTTGATGAATGGAACGTCTGGTTTCATTCAAGAAAAGAAGATGAGAAAGTTGAACCCTGGCAAATTGCTCCACCCTTACTGGAAGATGTATACACTTTTGAAGATGCTTTACTAGTAGGCTTAATGCTAATTACGCTCCTAAAACATGCAGATAGGGTTAAGATAGCTTGTTTAGCGCAGTTGGTGAATGTAATTGCCCCTATTATGACAAGAAAAGGTGGAGGTGCATGGAGACAAACGATATTCTATCCATTCATGCATGCTTCTAATTTCGGAAGAGGCACAGTTTTACAACCAGTCATATCTTCTGAAACATATGACACTAAAGATTTTAAAGGTGTTTCCTTTGTTGATGCTGTTCCTGTTTTTAACGAAGAGAAAAACGAATTAACGATATTTGCAGTAAATAGGGCACAAGATAAGATGGAGTTTGATTGTGAATTAAAAGGTTTTGAAGATTATTCTGTGATAGATCACATAATTTTAGAAAACAATGATCTTAAAGCTGTAAATACAGAAGATAATCCAGACAACGTTAAACCTCATAACAATGGAAACGCCAGAAATGAAGGAGGTAAAGTAAAAGCTGAATTATCACCCCTTTCTTGGAACGTTATTAGATTAAAGAAGTAAATGAAAATAAACAGACATTAAATTTTAATGAGATGAAAATATGGGTAAAACAAAGAAGGAGATGTGTGGAATTATCGAATTGATTTAAATGAAAAAATCGAACCAGAAAATTATCAAATAAATTCAAAAAGAGTGATAAAATTAAAAGCAAAAGGATACAATGAGGATTTACGAAATTGGGAGGGAAGATTGTACTCACAAGCTGGAAGAGTAAAAGAAGCAAAAAAGAAAATAGATATTAATCTAATTCCATATTTTGCCTGGGCAAATAGAGAAGAGGGACCAATGGTTGTATGGATAAGGAAGTGAAAACTTTCCAAAATTATAGTAATTTTTAAATAAAATATATTATACTAGTTATAACAAAAAACAACGGAGGAATATTGGCAGTGAAAAAGACCAAACAATCTATCATAAAAGATTACATCCTTGACCAATTAAAGAGTGGAGATTTAAAAAAAGGAGATAGGATTCTATCTGAAAATAAATTGGCTGAATTTTTTTCCGTCAGTAGACAGACAGTTAGAAAAGCTATCTACGACTTGGAAAGAGAAGGGTATTTGGTTACTAGAAGAGGTAGTGGAACTTACGTTAAATCTATGAAAAAAGATAAAGAAAACATAGGTATTTTAACTCAATCTTTAACTGACTACATATTTCCTTTTATAGTCATGGGAGCAGAAGAAATATTAAAAAATACTAAATGTAAATCTTTTATAGGTAACGCAAAAAACGATCCTGTTGTAGAAAGGGAAACCTTAGAAAGGTGGATGGATCTTGGATTAAAAGGTATGATAGTGGATCCAGTAGTAAGTGCCACTAAACAAGCTAATGTAACTCTTTTAAAAGAGATAAGCGAACAGATTCCAACTGTAATTATAAATAGTGATCTCAATATTCAACATGCTGGAACGTTGGTTCTGAATGATTACGACTGTGGATCTTTTGCTGCAAAGAAATTTATCAAATTATGGCACAAAAGGGTCGCTGTGATATACAAAGCCGTTCATAAGGCTGCAAATGAAAGAGCTAATGGTTTTATAGACACAATAAAAGAACATAAGCAAATATTGCTATACGAATTACCTTTTCACGGTCAAGAAACATCCGATGAAGTTTTCAATTTAATCATGTCGCTTTTGAGCCTTCCAAAAAATAATATACCCACGGCAATTTTTTGCTCAAACGATTTAGTAGCTATGCAAGTGATAATGGCTGCAAAAAAGCTGAATCTTGATATACCAGACGATATTTCGTTAATAGGTTTTGATGATGCAGATTTCGCACAAGCTCTTGAAATTTCTACTTTTAGGCATCCAAAACAGCAATTCGGTGAAAAAGCTGCTCAAATGCTTCTTAAAATGATCGAGGAAAACAACAATGGAAAACCAGAAAAAATTGTTGAAAAAGCTGAGTTCATAGAAAGAAATAGTCTTATTCAAAAAAAGTGAGGAAAAAAGATGGTTGATCTTTTAAATCTTAAAATAGAACAAATGGCTGGTTTGAATTTCAAATGTGAATGTGGAAGAACTCATAAAGTAGATATTGAAAAAATAATTGTAGGGAGTAATATTCTGAATGATAAAAGTAGTTTTATAGATATTATTAACTCTGAAAATTTATTTGTTGTGGCTGATAAAAATACCTATAAGAGTTGGGGGAAAGAACTAATCACACTCTTAAAAAGAGAAAATTACCAAATAACTGAGTTTATTTTTCAAAATGAAGATCATTTGATTCCAAATGAAAAAAGCGTCGGAAGATTATTGATAGAAATCCCTAAGAATACATCGTTAATAATTGGCGTTGGCTCTGGGACTATAAACGATCTTTGTAGATTTTTAAGTCACAAACTCAATATCCCTTATGTAATCTTCGCAACCGCTCCTTCAATGGACGGATATGCTTCAATGGTTTCCCCTTTAATTGTAGAAGGTTTTAAAAAAACGTATGAAGCAACTTATGCAAAAGCAATTGTAGCAGATACACAAGTTCTAAAAAATTCACCCTTAGAAATGATTCATGCAGGATTCGGAGACATTATTGGAAAGTTTACTTCTTTGACGGATTGGAAACTTTCTAAATTAATTAACAATGAATATTATTGTGAAAAAACCGTTGAATTTGTAGAGAAAGCAAGGGATCTTTGCGTAAAAAACGCTGAGAAAATAAGTCAAAGGAGCGAAGAAGTCACTAAACAGATAATGGAAGCTTTAATTATCTCTGGAGTAGCCATTGGATTTGTAGGATACTCTAGGCCAGCGTCAGGAGCAGAGCATCATTTAGCTCATTATTGGGAAATGGATGCTATATCAAAAAATATACCACACCCTTTACATGGAAATTCTGTTGGAGTAGGAACGGTTGTTGTTTCGATGATCTATCAATTAATGAAAGATAAACTTCCAACAGGATTAACTCCACCAGATCCCGAGTACTTAATTTCAATTCACAAAATGGTAGGTTCGATATATAACCCAAAAGAATTAGGTATTCCAAAAGATGTCTTTCAAGATAGTATAATACATGCCCGAGAAATCAGAAATAGATACACTATTTTTCAATTAGCTCATGAGTTTAACCTTTTGGAAAAAATTTCAACGATTCTTACAGAAAAATTTTATGGTTAATTTTTTATCTTTCACAGCTCGGCTAAAAATCATTTAGCCGAGTTTTTGTTTTCAATCATAATACTTTTTCCATACATAAAAAACTCAATTTCCCTTGCCGACTTAATTCTAACGTTGATTCACTTGTTTTTTTATATCCTAACTTTTTATAAAACTTGATAGCTATAGTATTTTCTTTTTCTGCATCCATTATCTTCGCTTTCCTTCGTAGTTGCTTTCTCTATACCGACCATTTTATGCTCCCTTGAATGTATTTTACCAGATCATAGTACGATGTTTAGAAAGAGCATTTTTAAGAATTTTCAACGTAATCGGCTATAAAAGCTCTTAATTACTCTTAATCATCTCAAATCACAAATAATTAAGTTTGCAAAATATAAAAATTAAAGTTATAATTAGAATAAAGATATGAAGTATGATATGTTATTTAGTTTTAACCTAAAAGTTATTTTATTTTCATGTTTTAATCTGAGGAGGTGCTAAATGATTTCAAAAGCTGGTAGATCCTTATATAAAGAAATATTGAATGAATTAAGAACAAAAATAACTCAACTCCCTGAAGGGTATAAATTACCCTCTCAACAGGAACTATGTGAAAATTTAGGGGTTAGCAGAACATTAATCAGAGAAGTATTAGTAAGCCTTGAGCGAGAAGGTTTGATCATTAGAAAACAAGGACTTGGTACATTTGTAGTGAAGAAAGAAGGTATTGTTCAAACAGGCTTAGATTATTTAAGGGGTGTTTCAACTATAATTTCGACCTCAGGAAAATTACCTGACCTTATTTTAAACGAGTTTGAGGAAGTAGACGCATCTCCTTCGCTCTCAAAAAAATTGGAAATTACTCCTAAAGAACCATTAATCAAAATTAAAAGAGTTTATACGGCTGACGGTATCCCCGTTATATACGCAGAAACGTATATGGTTATCAACAGGATTCCCGGAGGGAAAGACGCAATAATTTCCGTTTTAAAAGATGAAAACAGTAAAAATGAGGAGATTTTTACCTATTTAGACAAATATTTTATGAGACCCATTAAACATGCTATCTCAGAAATAGAAGCTATTGATGCTGATAAGAAACTTGCCAACTTATTGAAAATTCCCGAGAAAAAAGCAGTCACTCTTTTATTAGAAGTTCACTACGATGAAAATAATATTCCCTTACTTCACTCATTGGATTACATAAATACCTCTATTTTCAAATTGAGTGTATTCAGAAGAAAAATATAACGTATTTAAAACTACAAGGAGGAGATTCTGTGTTTAAACAAGATTTTAGGGTTCCAACAGGATTAGAAAATCAAATTCAATACCATATTCAATGTGGGCCGGGTGACGTTGCTCCTGTAGTGATTGTTCCCGGTGATCAAGGCAGAGTAGAAAGTATTATCAGTAAACTACACGATCCCAAAAAAGTTTCAGAAAACAGAGGACTTATTACTTATACCGGTTATTATGAAGATTACCCTGTATCAGTCACTTCAACAGGAATGGGTGGGCCTTCTGCAAGCATTGTCTACGAAGAGCTTATAAATATTGGGGCAAAGATACTGATTAGGATTGGAAGTGTTGCTGGATTACAAGAAGAAATTGAAGAAGGAGATGTCATAATTCCTCATGCTTGCGTGAGAGATGATGGAGCTAGTCAATATTATGTACCACAGAATTTCCCTGCGGTAGCTTCACCAGAAGTATATTTAAGACTTATTTCTGCAGCAAAGAGTCTAAATCTTGATTTCAAAACAGGGATAAATTGGAGTCATTCTTGTTTTTACAATAGGGATCCTGAATATTTTCAAAGATGGAGCAGATACAGAGTTGTTTCAATGGATATGGAGGCTTCTTCTCTTTTCGTTGTCTCATCGTTAAGAGGTATAAAAGCAGGATTTATTGGCATATGTTATGCAAATAGATTCAAACAATCTAATAGAGACAAAGTAGATCTAAGCGTCCCAGATACTAATAGAAACATAATAAAGTCTTCAACAAGCAAAGCTATTGATATTACTTTAATGGCAATTAAAGACTTGTACCAAAACGAACTTTAATTAGGAGGTGTTCAAAGTGCGGAAAGGTAGAGTATTAGTTATTCTTTTTGTTTCTTTATTAGTTTTTGCAAATATGTTTTCAGAAGTGAATTTAGTGAGTGAAGTAGGTATACACACTGAAGCGTGGAAAACAGTTATGGATGATTTTCAAAAAGAAACAGGGATAAAGGCAACTATTCAGCAATTCCCTTATGCAAATTATTTTGATCAGCTGATGTTAACCTTTACCTCTGGAAGAGTCGATTTTGATGTACCTTATGTTTCAATGCTTTGGTATCCTGCTTTAGCAACTGCTGGATATATATACCCCATAAACAAGATAGAAGGATACGAAGAGTTAAATTTAGAAGATATTTCCGGTATAGAAAACGCCTGGCAAAATGGAAATTTGTATTTCATTCCGTATATGAATGAGTTGGGAGGTGTAGTTTACAGGACTGATTTGTTCAACGATCCTAAGGAGAAAGCGGCTTTCAAAGAAAAATACGGGTATGAACTAACTCCACCACAAACGTTGGAACAATATAAAGATATCGCTGAATTTTTCTATAGACCTCCAGAATTATACGGTGTAACTCTCATGGGCCAAAGAAGTATATTTCTTGCCACTCATTTCCTGCAAAGATTATGGGCAAGAGGAGGAAGTCTTTTAAATGATGAAATGAAACCTGTTTTTAATTCCAAAGAAGGTATTGAAGCTTTGGAAGAAGTGGGTGAAATGTTTAAATACGCAAATCCTGCTGCAAAAACCTATGTATTTCAGGATGCTTTGACAGAATTCACACAAGGAAGAAGCGCTATGGCTGAACTATGGACAACAGCCATGCTTTACACAGAAGATCCAAAAACTTCAAAAGTTATTGGTAAATCATCCTTTGTTGGATTCCCAAGACCGGAAGAATTGAAAGATGAAAAATTACCAATGTTGTATATTTCATGGGGTTTTACTATTAGCTCTGCAAGTAAGAATAAAGAAGAAGCCTTAGAATGGATAAAGTTTGTGACTGAAACGCAAAATGAAGTAAATGCTGCTCCTTACGGTAACATCCCAGCGCGTTTTTCGTCTATAAACGATCCAGAGTTGAGAGAAAAATTTCCATGGTTGGAGGGCTTTTCAAAAGCAATGGAAAACTCTATCCCAACTCCTATGGTCCCGCTCATTCCAGAAGGAAATTCCATAGTAAATAATTATATAGCTCCTGCGGTATCTGAATATCTAAGCGGGTCAAAAACGGCCGAAGAAGCTTTGAATGAAGCTGCAGATGGTGTTTTCCAACTATTGAAAGATCATGGTTATTATTATTGAATCCAATAAAGCCCCGTTTTAACGGGGCTTTACTCCAAAGGAGGTTTTGTTGATTGCAGCCTAAGAACAAATTAAATAATGTTGGATATGTTTTACCCACACTTATTTTCATAATATCGATTTTTTTGATTCCTATTGTATATACTGTAGTCATTTCTTTCTTTAATTGGAACCTTTTAAGACCTGATTTAGGAATAAGTTTTGTAGGATTACAAAATTATACAAGAGCTTTTAGAGACTCTTTTACCTGGGAAACCATGGGAAGAACTTTCTACTTTGTTATAGTTTCAGTTCTTTTGGAACTAATATTTGGTTTTATAATAGCTCTTTCGCTAAATACAGAATTTAAAGGTTGGAAAGTTGTTCAATCGATAATTTTAATTCCTTTCATGATTGCTCCAGTTGTAGTCGGATTCGTGTGGAAATTTATTTTAAATCCTGATTACGGTCCTTTACCACAACTTTTAATGAACATAGGATTTGGTTCAATAGCAGAAAATCCATTGTTAGCAAATCCAAACTCTGCCATGTTCATGGTCATATTAGCGGATGTTTGGGAATATACCCCTTTTGTTACTTTAGTTTTATTGGCTGGTTTAAAAGCTTTGCCACAAGAACCATATGAAGCCGCATATGTGGATGGAGCTTCAGCTATTCAAAGATTTTTTTATATAACTCTACCTTTACTACGACCCTCAATCATGGTTGCTATTGTAATTAGGACGTTAACGTCTTTAAGAGTATTTGACACCATTTTTATCATGACGGGTGGTGGACCAGGTTCTGCTACAGAAACACTTTCTTTTTATGGTTATAGAACTGCATTTCAATCATACCAAATGGGATATTCGTCAGCGATTAATCTGATCTCATTTTTCTTAGCGATTGTTTTTACTTTAATCTATATGAAAATATTAGGGTGGGATAATAATGAGTAAAAGTAAAATTATAAAAGTATTGTCATTGACAATAGTAGTTATAGCGTTAATTTGGACGCTTTATCCCCTTATGTGGATTCTTTTTTCATCCTTTAAAACACCTATTGATCAGTTCACAATTCCACCAAAATGGATCCCAGAAAATTTCACTTTAAGAAATTATAAGATTTTTTTTAGCAACACGGAATTCGTAAGAGCCTTCTTCAATAGTATTATAGTTACCGCCTCCTCCACTATTTTAGCTCTAATTCTTGGTATACCAGCAGCTTATGGATTGGCTCGTTTTAAATGGAAACATGCAAGTCTATTGTCATTTATTATACTGTTAGCACGTATGACTCCACCGATTGTTATGGTGTTACCTTTTTTCTTAATTTCTCGCATTCTAAATCTATCAGGAACATACATCCCTATTATCATTGCTAGTTCTTTTTTCAGCGTACCTTTTGCGGTGTGGATGATGCAAGGCTTTTTTTCTGAAATTCCTGAATCACTAGAGGAAGCTGCTATGATAGATGGGTGTACAAGATTTGAATCGTTGAGAAAAATAGTTCTTCCTTTAGTATTACCAGGAATTTCGGCAACTTCGATATTATGTGCACTCGTATCATGGAATGAATTTTTATTCGCCTTAATTTTAACTGGTCAGGAGACCCGAACACTGCCAGTACTTGTGAATATGTTTGTAAGTGAAAAGAATGTTGATTGGGGGGTAATGAGCGCTGCTGCGTTGATCACTGTTATACCCATGATAATCTTCGGACTACTCGTTCAAAACAATTTGGTTAGAGGGTTAACTGCAGGAAGTGGAAAATAGGTGTTTTTATCCCCCCTCAGATCCCCTTTCTTATGTTCAGTTCACTAAAAACTCATCTTTTAACCATCAAAGTAAGGAATTTGCCTACTGGATAGGGGAGCTTTTTAAAGATACTTTTGGTTGCTGCGATATTTGCTATTCAGCGGAGGCAATTGCCTCAATCTCAATTTTGACATCTTTGGGCAGTCGAGCGACTTCCACAGCACTACGGGCGGGATAAGGTTCAGTAAAGAATTCCTGATAAACTTCGTTTATTGCTGCCATTTCATTCATGTCCTGGATAAAAAGGGTGCATTTAACTATTTTATCCATACTTAAACCCGCTTCTTCCAGGACTTTTTTAATGTTTGTTAAAGACTGCCTGGTTTGATCTTTAATATCACCACTTACTAGTTCGCCTTCAGCCGTAAAAGGAATTTGACCACTTGTTATAACCAGATTTCCGATTTTAATAGCCTGAGAATAGGGGCCAATTGCAGAAGGAGCATTTTTTGTCTTGATCGCTATTTTTTTACTCATTTTTTATCAACCTCCTGATGTTGTAAAATTGCTCTCTTTAGAATCTCTTCAATCATGCCACTTTATTCTACTGGTTTTAACCTGCCAGTGAAATGTCTAAGGATTTCTGGTTCATATGTGAATTCTAATCCTTTGAGTGAGTTAGATATATTTTTTACAGCTAATAATCCTTCAGCAACGTAATCAAGGTGAGTGTAAGTGTAGACTCTTCTTGGAATAGCCAATCTTAAAAATTCAAAAGGAGATTCAAGTTGTTCACCCGTCTGAGGATCACGCCCCATCATTAATGATCCAACTTCTACACCACGAACTCCAGACTCTAAATAAAGTGCGTTTGCCAATGCTTGAGCTGGAAATTGGTAATAAGGTATATGAGGAAGCATTTTTTTAGCATCCACAAAAACAGCATGTCCTCCAGTTGGATATTGAATTGGTACTCCACCCTCTTTTAACCTATCTCCCAAGTATTTTACTTGTTTTATTCTATAATCCAAATAATCAAATTGAATTCCTTCTTTTAAACCTCTTGCCATCACTTCCATATCTCGACCGGCTAAACCACCATATGTAGGAAATCCTTCTAAAGGGACAAGAGCTGCTTTTACTTGATTAAACAGGGCTTCATCTTCTTTAATCCCAATTAATCCACCTATATTTACTATGGCGTCTTTTTTTGCACTCATGGTGAACCCATCGGCATAACTGAACATCTCTTTCACTATTTCTTCTATGGATTTTTCAAAATATTCTTTTTCTCTTTGCTTTATAAAATAAGCATTTTCAGCGTAACGAGCTGCATCTAGAAATACACGAATCCCATATTTATTGGCTATTTCACTAACTTGCCTTATATTTTGCATAGAAACAGGTTGTCCACCCGAACTGTTACAAGTTATAGTTATTATGATAAAAGCAATACTATTACTTCCTTTATCTAATATAAAGGATTCCAATTTTTCCAAGTCAAAATTTCCTTTAAAGGGATGATAGGTATCTGTATCAAGAGCCTCTTCTATAACTAAGTCGACAGGTTTACCTTTAGCTAATTCGACGTGTGCCTTAGTTGTATCAAAATGCATGTTACTCAAAACGTATTGACCAGGTTTTTTAATTAAAAGGGGGAATAAAACCTGTTCTGCTCCTCTTCCTTGATGAGTTGGAACAAAATAGTTATGTCCAAAGATTTCTCTACTTGTTTCCCATAAATGGTAGAAACTTTTACTTCCTGCGTAAGATTCATCTCCCAACATCAATCCTGACCATTGATTATCGCTCATTGCGCCAGTACCGCTGTCAGTCAACAAATCAATGTAGACTTCTTCTGATTTCAAGGCAAATAAATTATAACCACCCCTCTTTAAAGCTTCTTCCCTTTCTTTTCTTGAAATTTTTTTGATAGGTTCCACCATCTTAATTTTAAAAGGTTCTGGGTTTGCTTTTATCTCCATTTTTTCTCCTCCTATTCAGTATTTGAAGCTCTTTTTATTAATTTTCTAAAAAACAACAGAATTTTTCACCCCTTTTTAGAAGTTGATTCATTGTGACACCATTTTTATTATGCCGACTCAATTCAACAAAGTCAAGTTATATTAAAATTTTTAAGGTAATACAAAAGATAAGAAAAAAGATTAAATTTTTCAAAAAAATCCCAAAACCAGAAAGAACATTTTATTTTTTTCTAGGGATATAAAATATTCCAAGGTTTTTTCACAAGAAAAACAAAAAGGTGATATAATAAATAAACGAATGAATATTGCGTCAAAAAAGTTTTTCTTTTTTTCGGCAAGGAGGTTAATCTAAGGGAGGCTCATTTAAGGTTGGAAAAAGAAACAACAGTGAACGAAAAAAATTATTATTCTAGGTTAGACACGTTTATAAGAAAAAATTATCCCGAAATAAAATTGGGAGCTATTTATGGTTTGATAAGAAAAGGTTTTGTTAAAGTCAATGAAAAGAGGGTCAAAAAGAACAATTATATCTTAGAAATAGGAGACAACGTTAAAATTATTCTGGATGAAAATAAATTAGAAGAATTATCCAGACCTACTCAACCTTCTTTAAAGGCAAGACCAGTCTCTTTTGACATTATCTATGAAGATAAAGACCTTCTAGTGATAAACAAACCTGCCAAAGTGTCTGTACATCCGGGTTCTAAAGAAGAAATGGCAACGATAATCGAAGGAGTGATGCATTACTCACGAGGTGAATTTGAGCCTCACTTGGTACATCGTTTAGATAAATTAACATCTGGGGTAATGGTTGTGGCAAAAAACAAGCAAACAGCTCGTGAGTTAACACAGTTAATCAAAAGTAGAGAAACAAGGAAATACTACTTAACCTTATTGGTAGGGAATTTAAATAAAAAAAGTGGAGAATTAGTTTCTACAGTTTATGGTAAAACAGCACAGTTAAAATTTAACCTTAAGAAAAAATTCGATTTATTTGGTGAGCTATATTCTTTGGTAGAGATTGAATTATACACAGGCAGAAAACATCAAATAAGAGTTCAATTCGCTGATTTAGGTTTTCCCATCGCTGGGGATGATAATCACGGGGATAAAAAGAAAAACACAATCTTAAGAAAGAATTATGGTTTAAAAAGAATTTTTCTTCATGCGAGTAAGATTTCTTTTGATTATAATAATAAGCATTACGATTTTTATGCACCGCTGAGTGAAGATCTTCAAACTGTATTGGACAAACTGGAGAAAAGCCCAAAGAGGAATTGAGGGATCTAAAATGAACAAAATAAGAAAGCCGATAATTTTTATTACTTTATTTAGCTCTTTGATTTTCTTCTTTTACGCCTTTTATATTGATTATCAAAATTCTAAAAATTATTCTATACTGCCTACAGAAGATCAATTGAATTCTGAACAAAAAAGCGGCTATAATTACTTGGTTTATAACCAATATGCCATATTAAAAGACTTTGAATCTCAAGGCTTCGAAGAAGATCAATCTTTTCTAAGAGAATTAACAAACCAATACGATTGCCTACTAGTTGTCGAGTTTTCTGATTTTGATAAGTATTTTACAGAAATAAAAGATAAAATGAATAAGGACATCCTTAATAATATGAGATATGTACATTACATCAAACCTGGAGAAATAGATAAATTTGATGATCAGATGATAGTTCAAAGATTTCATAGGGCATTGAAAGAGAGAAAGATAAGATACTTTTTGTTCCCCGATCATCCAAGGACCCCAGAGCTAATAAGATTAGTTCAAAAAGATTTAGGAACCCCAGTTACAATCGATTCAGTTAAGTACTTTTCTCCCTCAGTTATCGTGCCATGGATAGGTTTCGGACTCATCACAATGAATTTATTAGTATATATACCCCTTTTTGCTATCTTATATATTTTGGCTTTTTTCTTTTTATACAATTGGTCTTTCACTTTGGCCGCAACTTTGTTTTCAGTCATCATCTTTTTTAGAATTTCTAAAAATAACCTCCTAAAAATAATTGGCTATGCTTTATTATTTGGAGTTTTAGTGTATATGAGCGCTTACAACTCTTTATTTATCTTCAAGCTTAACAACGTTAGAGGGATCAAAATTCTACTTTTAGTTTTGCCTTTGTTAGTACTGTTGAAAGCGTTTATGGATTTTACCGGTTTTAGATTTAGCAAATTTAATATCGCGGAATCTTTTAAGAAGGTTAAAGAGTTTAAATTTAACAAGTCGGATATTTTATTACTTATTTTTGTCGCATTTGCTGGAATTATATACATAGTAAGAAGTTCAAACTGGGCTTTTGTTACAAATTTTGAAAGAAGAGTTAGGGATGCGTTAGAAAGAGCGCTTATAGCAAGGCCGCGAACAAAAGAACTTATTTCGTACTTGTTTTATTATACAACTCCTCTTTCAGGGAGAAGTTTTATATGGGACTTTTTTAAGGCTTTACTACCGGTATCGATACTTGACACTTTTTTACATATACACACACCGTTGAACTTGAGTGTCTTACGAACGCTCAACGGTTTTTTAGTTTCTCTTTTACTTTTGTTAGTTATAATATTAATAGAAAACTTGTATAGAAAGTTTACATATTCAGCTCATGCACCGCAAGAAGAAAATATTAGCCAAGAAAATTCAACCGCCGAGGAGGGGATAGAATGAATAACTTGAAAGTTTTTTTAAGAAGCATAGCAATTATTGGAAGTATCGTGGTAGCGGGACTTTCTGTCTACTTGTTTTATCTTGAAAGTGTCAATCAAAGACTTTTCGAGTATTTTAATTTTTCGGATTTTTTAAACTTTCTTTTTATAGGTTTATTTGTCGGATTGGTAGGAGGTTTAATATTTTTTTATTTTCTGTTTCTATTTAACAAAAAATACGGTATGACATTTTCGATCATACTACTTAGTGTGCTTTCTGCTTTGTCTATTGTTGTATACTCTTCAATGATTTTAAGCGTTATTTTTATTGCCAACCTTATTGGATTATCTTTGGCAATATATTTCACAAGGCAAAAGCCGGAAAACAAAAAGTACGTTAAACCTTCATCGCCCAAAACTGCCAAAGAACAAACTGACAAAAATTCAGAAAATTAATTCAAAGGCGCCGTATATTGAAACGGCGCCTATTGATATCATTTAACTTTTATTTTTCTCTCATTGTAAACGGTCACAGCTTCTTTTAGGATATTACAAGCCTTTCTTAACTCTTCGCTGTTTAATACATAAGCGATCCTTATTTCTTGCTTGCCAGCACCTGGTGTAGCATAAAAGCCTGACAACGGTGAAACCATTACAGTTTCTCCATTCACATCGAAGTCTGTAAGCATCCACTTAATGAACTCCTCAGAATCATCGATCGGTAGTTTAACGGAGAGATAAAATGAACCATGGGGTTTCTTACAAACGGCTCCTTCGATCTTTTTTATCTCTTCGTATGCAGCGTCCCTTCTTTTTTGGTACTCTAATGCAACACCTTGATAATAATCTTTCCCCAAATCCTTTAGTAACCCTAAAACACCAAATTGAGCCAACAAAGGTGGAGATAATCGAGATTGAGCAAATTTCATAACTTGCTCTAAAAGTTTTTTGTTTTTTGTAGCAAAAACTCCAATTCTTGCGCCACAAGCACTGTATCTTTTTGACACACTGTCTATCAAGATGAATCTGTCTTTGTCTTCAAAATCCATGACGGATACATGCTTAGTTCCATCAAAAGTGAATTCTTTATATACCTCATCTGATATTACAAATATGTCTTTTTCTTTTGCAAAGTCAACGATTCTTTTTACTTCTTCGTAACTGTACACAGCTCCTGTCGGGTTTGAAGGATTTGAAAAGATTATTGCCTTAACGTTTTCGTTGTAAGCCTTTTCGAATTCTTCTATACTTGGAACAGCGTAGCCGGTTTCCGGATCCGATTTCACTGGGCAAAGTTTTACATTTAGCATCTCTGCAAAACCTTTATAATTAGCATAAAAAGGCTCTATAACCATTACTTCATCTCCTGGATCTGCAACAGATGCCAAAGCGAAAATTGCTGCCTCGCTTCCACCTGTAGTGACGATCAACTCTTGGGAGTCAAAGTCTATATCCCACAACTTATAATAATCGGAAAAAGCCCCACGTAACTCTAATAGCCCTGCAGAATGACTGTAATAAATTACTTTGGATGAGTACTTTTTTATCCCTTCGAAGAATGCTTTAGGTGTTTCAATATCAGGTTGCCCTATGTTTAAAAGGTAAACTTTTTTACCTTCTTCCTTTGCCCTTTCTGCATATGGAACTAATTTTCTAATAGGAGAAAATTGTGTATTTAAAACTCTTTGAGATATTTTCATATCTTGCCCTCCTCATTCTCATTTTTATTATCTCTTCTGAGACTTGCTCCCCTTTGCCCCGCTCCCCACCCCGTTTCGTTCCCCATTCCGTAGGGATAAAGTATAAATTTATTTTCTAACAGTTCTTATTATAATTTAAATAAACTAAAAAGTCAAAGGACGCCAGAGCTGATTATAAGTGAATATAGCTTTTTACAGGCAATTATTCAAGCAATGAAAAAAAATTCATAGAAAATATTTTCTCATTAACGAAAGATATATTTGAACTGTTGTATTCAAAGAGTGGATGTTGTATAATTAAGTGAAAAATACAGCTTTTAGTTTATTATTGGATTTCTACTTAGAGGGAGGAATTTATATTGAAAACGAAAGATGTTGCAATTTCTGGTATAATGATTGCCTTAGTTTTTGTTTTAACCTTTGCGATAAAAGTTCCTGTCCCGTTCACAAGGGGCTACGTACATTTGGGAGACAGCATGATATTCATTTCAGCAATTTTGTTTGGCAGGAGGGTTGGAGCTTTAGCCGGAGGATTAGGTTCGGCTTTGGCGGATTTGGTTGGAGGTTATGCTTATTGGGCTATACCTACTTTAATTATAAAGTCCGTTATGGGGGCTTTAGTCGGTTGGATTTCCGATAGTTATAGAAACAAATATTCTGGCAAAAAAGAACTTACAATTTTTCTCTCAAGTATAGGTATATGGTTGGCTTTTTCTTTAACTCTTTCCTTATTCTTAAAAAACTTGATAGAGAATTTAGCTACTTCTCCTTTCACTAACAATTTAATGAATGAATTGGGATATGAAAATATAGAAGAGTTAGAAAATTTTTTATTAAACGCTAGGGGATTAATCAACATTATTCTTTTAGCAATACCAATAGCCATAATACTAATTTCGTTGTTTCTTAGGGGGAAGGATTCAAAAATCTTCAGATTAGGTAATTTGATGGGAAGTATGATAGCCGGTCTATGGATGGTTATAGGATACTTTTTTACAGGTAGAATTATAGTTGGTAATTGGGTGATGCCGATTTTTGAGGTACCTTGGAATGTTTTACAATTCACCGTAGGAATTCTCGTTGCATACATAGTGCTATTCGGTCTACAAAAGACAAAACTTTTTGAAAACTCCCAAAAGTAAAATAAGTAATCTCGGTTGCATAAGCAACCGAGATCTTTTTATTCTACTATTATTTATTTTAGCAACATTTCATACCTTTTAGTAACTTCTTCCCAATTAACTATGTTCCACCAAGCTTGTATGTATTCCGGTCTCCTATTTTGATATTTTAAATAATAGGCGTGTTCCCAAACATCTAAGCCTAACAAAGGTTTTAAACTGTATGTAATAGGATTATCTTGATTCGGTGTGGATAGAATCGAAAGATGCCCGTAGTTATCTAATACTAACCAAGCCCATCCGCTCCCAAATCTTGTTGCTGCAGCATTTGAAAATTCCTCTTTAAATTTGTCGAAACTTCCGAAAGTCTTATCAATACTTTCAGCTAACTTTCCAGAAGGTTCGCCACCACCGTTGGGTCCCATTATTGTCCAAAATATGGAATGATTGTAATGTCCGCCTCCGTTATTCCTTACTGTTGTTCTAATATCTGCTGGTATATTGTCTAAATCCTTGAGAATGTCTTCTATACTTTTGCTTGCCCATTCAGGATATTTTTCTAAGGCAGCATTTAAATTTTTAACGTAACCTCCATGATGCTTAGTGTGGTGAATCTCCATTGTTGTAGCATCTATGTAAGGTTCTAGAGCATCGTAGGGATAACTCAATTTTGGTAATTCAAAAGCCATTATTACACCTCCATAATTTGATTTAAATGCCGATAATTTTTATCGTAATTAAATTATACCACACATTTTGTTATTATGCAAGTCGAATTTGAGGTTCATATATTTTTAATAAATCTTATAAAAAGAGGAAAATGTTTGTGTTATAATTACCTTCGGAATTTCGAAAAAATCTGCTGGAGGAAACCAAATGAAGGTTTTTCTGAGTGATTTGCACATCGGTTTAGGTAATGAATCAGATGACTTTATATACGATGACAGACTAATCAAGTTACTACGTGATCTTGATGATGAAAACAATGAGTTATATATCGTTGGAGATTTTTTCGAGTTATCTAACTTAATCAATGATGGTCTCATGATGGATACAGCTTCTGAATATGCAGAAAAATTTGATCCGTCTTTAATAGATACAATATTCGCTAGCCATGAAAAGATGATCGAAGAGCTCCGAAAATTTTCAAAAAAACATAACATTTATTATATCGCAGGTAACCACGATTACTATGTTCTTTTGAATCAAAAAATAAACGAAAAAATCAAAGAAGCATTCGAGAATTGTGAAATTTTACCCTATTATTATGATCCAAACTTAAGATTATTTGTTATACATGGTAATCAGTTCGATATAGTCAATCGATTGAGCAAAGATAAAGATGGAAACCTTATTCCGCCATTTGCAGAGTACATGAACAAATACATGAATTATAATTTTGGAAAAGTCGCCGGGAAAATTCTACCTGCTGAGCTTTTTTCAGATTATCAAAATATTTATCCTCAGTTGGATGTTTTCAAGTGGTTGGATATCGTAAAAGAAAAATATGATCTTAATTACAATTTAAAAAACAAATGGATCGAAACCTTCACACAACTAATTAAAACTCCTCAGGTAAAGAAATGGATGAAAATCAATTTTCCGGGTGTAAATATTCTATCCAATATATTCGTGAATAACTTAGGGGGCATGAAATTAGGTGAAGCTATAGTTAGGGCAGGAATGTTCTTTAGAAGTATGAGAAATTCGAATTCTCTTTTAATGAAAGCAGAAGAACTTTTAAATGATAAATTCTATATACCGAAAGAATATCTTATTGGGTTTTATGATCAGGATATCTCTTTTGCTAAGGGAGAAATACAGGGAATAGTTATGGGCCATAACCATAGAGCGTCCTTTAATATCATAAAAAACGGAGGCTTAAAAGAAGTTTATATTAATACTGGAACATGGAAATTCATGGTAAATAGAAATTTTGGAATAAATAGAAATGAGTTCGTCAAAAAAAAATTAATTTCCTATCTATTGATAGACGACTCGAATAAATCTATGAATTTTAAATTAGTTAGGGAAGAAGCATTTTAAATTATTAAAATTGTATGTTAAATTTTACCCAAATGAGAAATAGAAAAAAAGTAATTAGAATATAATTAAATAAAGTGTGATGATTTAATCACATTGGTTTTTTTGTAATTATAATTTTTTCATAAAAATAGCTAGGAGGGAAACAGATGGGAAAAAAGTACGTATACGTGTGGAATAAAAACCGAGTAGAAGGTAACTCGAAAATGAAAGACATTCTTGGTGGAAAAGGTGCTAACTTAGCAGAAATGGCATCTTTAGGTTTGCCAGTACCTCCAGGTTTCACTATTTCAACGGAAGTATGTAAATATTATTGGGATAATGGCAGAAAATTCCCAGAAGATCTTAAATCGGTTGTTGAAGAAGCCATGAGGGAGCTTGAAAACGTTACGGGTAAAAAATTCGGTGACAACGCAAATCCTCTCTTGGTTTCAGTCAGATCAGGTGCTGCTGTTTCTATGCCTGGAATGATGGATACTATATTGAATTTAGGTCTTAACGATGAATCAGTAGAGGGATTAGCCAAGCTAACTAACAACGAAAGATTTGCTTGGGATTCTTATAGAAGATTTATCCAAATGTTTGGTGATGTTGCACTGGGTATCGCCCATGAAAAATTTGAAGAAGCCCTTAATGAAGTCAAAAAAGAAAAAGGCGTAAAACAAGATTTGGAATTAGATGCGAACGATCTTAAAAAAGTTGTTGAATTATACAAAAAACTGTACAAAGAAGAGGGAAAAGAGTTCCCACAAGATCCTATGAAACAGCTTTGGATTGCTATTGAAGCAGTTTTCGGAAGTTGGAACAATCCAAGGGCTATAAAGTATAGACAAATTAATGAAATGGACAAACAAGGGCTTTTAGGAACCGCTGTGAACGTAGTTGCTATGGTTTTTGGTAACATGGGAGAAGATAGCGGTACAGGTGTGGCTTTCACAAGAAATCCAAACACTGGTGAAAAGAAATATTACGGTGAATTTCTAACCAATGCACAAGGCGAAGATGTCGTTGCTGGTATAAGAACTCCAAAAAGTTTGGATGAGTTAAAGAGTATCAATCCTAAAACATATAACCAGTTACTTGAGGTTATGGATAAATTGGAGAAACATTTTAGAGATATGCAAGACATAGAATTTACAGTTGAAAAAGGGCAATTATATATGCTTCAAACAAGAAGCGGAAAAAGAACTGCTGCTGCGGCTGTTAAAATTGCGGTAGATATGGTAAAAGAAGGTCTCATAAGCAAACAAGAAGCAGTGATGAGAGTTAAGCCCGCAGATATAGAAAAATTACTACATCCTATTTTCGATTCTGAAGAATTAAAAAATGCCCAATACATTGGGAAAGGATTACCCGCATCTCCTGGTGCTGCAACTGGAAAGATTGTTTTTAGCGCAGACGATGCTGAAAAGCTGGCAAAAGATGGTGAAAAAGTAATTCTCGCTAGACCCGAAACATCCCCCGAAGATGTTGGCGGTATGAACGTTGCAGAAGGAATATTAACATCACGTGGAGGCATGACTTCTCATGCTGCCGTAGTTGCCAGAGGAATGGGTAAGACAGCTGTTGTTGGAGCAGAAGATATAGTCATCGATTTAAAAAATAAAGTTATAAAATCTAATGGAGTTGAATTAAAGGAAGGCGATTGGATTTCCATCGATGGAAACGAAGGAAAAGTTTACGCTGGAAAAATCAAAACAGTTAGACCCGAAGGATTAGCAGGGGATATTTCAGTATTGCTTGAGTACGCAGATGAGGTTTCAGTTTTAGGGGTCAGAGCAAACGCAGATATCCCAAGAGATGCAAAAGTTGCAAGGGAGTTCGGAGCTCAAGGAATTGGACTTTGTAGGACAGAACACATGTTCTTTGGACCAGAAAGAATAAACAAGATGAGAACTATGATCGTCTCAAAAACAGAAGAACAAAGAAAAGCAGCTTTAGAACAACTGTTACCATTTCAAAGATCAGACTTCAAAGGATTATTTGAAGAGATGGAAGGATTTTCTGTTACAATAAGGCTTTTGGATCCACCTCTTCATGAATTTGTTCCAGAGAATGATGAACAAATAAAAGAAGTAGCAAAAATGATTGGAATCAGTGAAGAAGAATTAAGAAGTACAGTTAAAGATCTAGAAGAATTTAACCCAATGATGGGTCACAGAGGTGTGAGATTAGCTATCACTTACCCAGAAATAGCAGAAATGCAAACAAAAGCAATAATTTTAGCCGCTATAGATATGATAAAAGAAGGTAAAAAGGTACAACCAGAAATAATGATCCCATTGGTTGGAAACGTAAAAGAGCTCACCATCCTTAAAGAATCTGTCAAAAGGATAGCTGACGAATTAATAAAAGAAAACAACGTAGACTTAGAATACAAAATCGGAACAATGATCGAAGTCCCCAGGGCCTGTGTTGTTGCTGATCAAATTGGTGCTGAGGCTGATTTCTTCAGCTTTGGAACCAACGATCTTACACAACTTGGCTTAGGTTTTTCAAGAGATGATTATGGAAAATTCATTGGAGATTACATTGAAAAAGGTATCTACGAAAAAGACCCATTCCAACAAATCGATAGAGAAGGCGTTGGAAGATTAATAAAACTTGCTTTGGACGGTGGAAGATCAACAAACCCAAAATTGAAGGTAGGAATTTGTGGTGAACACGGTGGAGACCCCGATTCTATTGAGTTTGCACACTTGGTAGGGTTGGATTATGTAAGCTGTTCTCCATACAGAGTACCAGTCGCTAGATTAGCAGCTGCACAAGCAGCGGTAAATTATAAAAGAGGCAAAACAGTTAATTATTAATCAACAGGTAAGAAATTCAGAAACAATCAGAGTTTTAAAAATAAGATATTGATCTTATTATAGTTACAGGGTGGAGACCTCTCCACCCTTTTTGTTATTTAGCCCATTAACTGTTGACTATTTTTTGCTAGTATGTTAAAATTGAAAAAATGTTTTATTATATCTTTTCCGGGGTGATCCATAATGAAGATAGTAGATTTGATTAAACAATCAAACAAACCTGTTCTTTCCTTTGAAATTATCCCACCTAATGTTGGAGAAAGTATTGATTCAATATTTAATGTTGTGGATAATTTAATCGAATTTTATCCTAAATTTATCAATGTCACTAAGCATGCCAACGAAATAGAATATGTTGAAGAAAATGGGAAGATCATGAAAATCATCCAAAAGAAGAGGCCTGGGACCGTCGGGGTAAGTGCTTCAATAAAACATAGATATAATATCGAAGTTGTTCCTCACTTAATATGTACAGGCTTTAACAAATATCAACTAGAAGACATTCTAATAGACCTAAACTATCTAAGGATAGAAAACATATTCGTCGTAAGAGGAGATAAGAAAAGGTATACATGGAAAGAAACCGATGAATACGAACATGCAAGTCAATTAGTTGAGCAAATAGCAAATATGAACAGAGGAATATACACGTTCCCAACAAAAGAACATAATTCTACAAATTTCTGCGTGGGCGTTGCAGGATACCCAGAAAAACATTTTGAATCCCCAAACTTTGAAAAAGATTTGGACTATTTGAAATTAAAGGTCGATATGGGGGCAACATTCATAATAACTCAGATGTTTTTTGACATCGAGTATTACAAAAACTTCGTTAATAAAGTTCGAGATCTCGGCATAGAAGTGCCAATAATTGCAGGCATCAAACCGTTGGGAAGCAAAAAAACACTATACAACATCCCTAAAACTTTTCATGTTAATATACCTAAATCCATTGTGGAAGAGTTTGAAGACGCAAAATCATCTCAAGATGAATATATTATAGGAGTAAGGCACGCAATAAAACTAATTGAGCAACTTTTAGAACTGGGAGTTCCAGGAGTACATCTTTTTACGATGGGGAAAGGAAAGATAGTAAAAGACGTTTTAAGTGCATTTAAGGGAATTTTTTAGAATTTCGATGGGTGGGGAGCAAAGGAGAAATAAAAATGGCACGCCCGGAGGGAATCGAACCCCCAACCTGCGGTTTTGGAGACCGCCGCTCTGCCAGTTGAGCTACAGGCGTATTGCTACAATATTATAACATAAAAGTAGAGATCTATCAAGCATTTTTTTCTTTAAATTAGAGTGAATTGATTTGTTAACAATAATGTGATAAGCTTATGAATAGAGAAATACAACGCGTATTTTAAAATAAGTGTTCTTCTATTTATATTATAAAAAATTTAATGTAATAGTAACTTTAAATTATACCTCGTCTTCTACTTTTTTCATACTTTTTACCAAATTTCTTTCTTTTTATAGTATACTAAGGAAGGATTATTTTAAGTCATGGGGTGAGCAAATAATGTTTGAAAACTTACAAAAAAAGCTGACAGGAGTCTTCAAGAACCTATCGGGTAAAGGAAAATTATCCGAAAAAAATATAAAAGATGCTGTTAGAGAAGTGAAACTTTCTCTCTTGGAAGCAGACGTTCACTATAAAGTGGTAAAAGAACTGATTGACAGAGTCAAAGAAGAAGCAATTGGATCTAAGGTTCTCGAAAGTTTAACCCCTGATCAAGAATTTATCAGAATAGTTAGAGACGATTTAATAGAATTGATGGGTGGTAAAGAAAACAATAAAATTACCATTTCTCGTAATCCAGGTTTTATAATGCTTACGGGTTTGCAAGGAAGCGGTAAAACAACAACCGCCGCTAAGTTAGCAAATTTTTATAAGAAAAAAGAAAAAAACCCTTTGTTAGTTGCTGCCGATACTTACAGACCAGCGGCTATCGATCAACTTGTACAGTTGGGTGAGGATATTGGCATTCCCGTTTTTACTGGTGACAGAGTAAACGCTTTGAAAATTGTAGAAGAAAGTAAAAAATATGCAGAAAAGCTTTTGCATGATATTGTTATTGTAGATACCGCAGGGCGTTTACACATCGATGAAAAGATGATGGAAGAGCTAGAAAATATAAAAAAATTAATCAATCCTGATGAAATTTTGATGGTTGTCGATTCAATGGTTGGTCAAGATGCAGTTAATTCAGCAAAAGAATTTAACGATAAATTGGATCTTTCTGGTTTTGTTGTTTCAAAACTCGACGGTGATTCTCGAGGCGGGGTCATCATCTCTATTAGGTACATAACTGGAAAACCCGTCAAATTAGTTGGTGTTGGTGAGAAGATAGATGATTTGGAAGAGTTTTACCCAGATAGATATGTTGGAAGAATTTTGGGAATGGGAGACGTACTTTCTTTCATAGAAAAAGTAGAACAAGATATAGATAAAAAGAAAGCAGAAGAAGATGCCGAAAGGTTTATGGATGGAAAGTTTGATTTAAAAGACTTTCTCGAGCAAATTCGACAAATAAGAAAATTAGGGCCTCTAAGTAGTCTTTTAGAAATGGTTCCCGGTGTCCCAAAGGAGCAAGTAGATGTAACAAAAGGTGAGCAAGAATTAAAAAAATTCGAGGCAATAATAAATTCAATGACCCCTAAGGAACGTAAAAACCCAGGAATACTTACTTATTCAAGAAAACAGCGGATAGCCAAGGGAAGTGGGACAACTCTGCAAGATATTAACAGACTATTGAAATCATACGATCAACTGAAAAAAACTATGAAGCAAATGAAGAAACTAAAGGGCAGAAAACTAATGAACAATCTACCGTTTTGAAATACCAATAATAATTAAAAATATATGGAGGTGTATTAATGGTAAAAATCAGATTGAACAGGATGGGAAGGAGACATCAACCGTTTTACAGAATAGTTATCGTAGACTCAAGAAACAAAAGGAGCGGAAAATATATAGAATCAATAGGATACTATGATCCTCTAAATAACTCAAACCAGTACAAAGTCGATGAAGACAAGGCTTTAGATTGGCTTTTAAAAGGTGCTCAACCCACAGACACAGCAAGAAGAATTCTTAGAAAAATGGGTGTTATGAAAAGATATGATGAAATAAAATTTCGATCCAGAAAAGAAAAGGACGTCAAAGAATATAATGAAATTGTTGAACCAGAAGGAGAAGAATTGAAAGAATGAAAAATCTGCTTTTAGACATTTTGAACAACATTGTTAAACATCCCGATGAGATAAAGATAGTAGAGTCCACTGAGGAACAAAATGTAATATTTGAAATATACGCAAATTCTGAAGATGTAGGTCAAATAATTGGAAAAGACGGCAGGACTATTAAATCCATAAATATTCTTTTAAACGCAGCAAAAAAAGACCCTGAAAAGAAATTTATTTTAAAAGTAATCAGGTGAGTGAATTGAACAGTTTATCCAATCTTTTGGACAACAAAATCTCTGTGGCAAAAATTGTTAATAGCCATGGAGTGCACGGAGAAGTAAAAATAGTACCTTTTACCAACGTAAAAGATGTGATAACGAACTTAGAAGAAGTTCTTTTATACAACACCTCAACCAGAAATTTCTTCTTTAGTAAGGTACTACAAGTTAAACCATTAAATAAATTTTTTGTATTGAACTTACGTGGAATAAAGGACATGGACGAAGCTAAAAAAATGATAGGGTATGAAGTTTTTATCGATAAGAAAGATCTTCCTTCTCTTAATAGTGAGGAATATTACTGGTATGAGATTTTAGATTCTGAGGTGTACTATGAAGATGGGGAATACGTTGGAAAAGTAGAAGAAATAATTCAAACAGGTGCAAACGACGTTATTTCTATAAAAAACCTTGAAGATGATAAAGAAGTTCTCATACCAATGACAGATCATTACATTGTTGAGTTAAAAAAAGAGGATAAAAGTATTATAGTAAAAAAGATAGAGTGGTACGAAAATGGAACAAATCAAGCGGATTAAAATTCGTGTTTTGACTATTTTCCCCGGTATGTTTGATATAATAAGAAACTATGGAGTAATCAAAAAAGCTATAGAAAAAAAATTAGTTGAAATAGATATACTCAATTTAAGAGATTACACAACCGATAAACACAAAGTAACTGATAAACCTGGTTACGGTGGAGAAAATGGAATGGTTATGCTGGCAGAACCTTTTTATCGTTTTTACGATGAATACATACTATCTAAGAACCACAAACCTTATGTAGTTTTACCTTCTCCCCAAGGCGAAGTATTTAATAACGATTTAGCTTTTGAGTTAGCAAAAAAAGAGGAATTAGTTTTTTTCTGTGGAAGATACGAAGGAATAGATGAAAGGGTTAGAAAGATCGTTGACAAAGAAGTTTCAATAGGAGATTATGTTTTAACCGGCGGTGAAATCCCTACCATGGTTATTATTGAAACTCTTTTAAGATTTTTGCCCGGAGTAATAGGTTCAAAAACAAGCGTGGAAAACGATTCCTTTTACAATGGGCTTTTAGATTATTCACACTACACCAAACCTCAGAATTTTAGAGGGATGCAAGTGCCGGAAATTCTGTTAAGTGGGGATCATGAACGTATTAGAATCTTTAGAAAAAAAGACAGTTTGTTAAAAACGATATTGAAGAGGCCAGATCTATTTATAAAGAAAGAATTAGATGAAGAAGAAAAAAAGATTTTAGTAGAGATTATTCAAGAAATGTTTAACAAAAACCCTGATAATTTTAAGGAGTCCAAAGATGTTTGATAAACTATATGTGGCCTTAATTCACTATCCTATTCTAAAAAAAGACGGAAGTATTGTTTCAACAGCCGTTACAAATTTTGATGTTCACGATATTTCAAGAACCTGTAAAACTTATAATGTTAAAAACTATTTCTTAGTTACTAACTTGCCTGCTCAACGAAAGATTGTAGAAAAAGTTTTAGATTACTGGCTCAACGGATATGGAGGAGAATTTAATCCCAACAGAAAAGAAGCGCTTGAAATATTTAAAATAAAAAATTACCTGGAGGACGTTATCGAAGAAATAGAAAAAAATGAAGGAGAACGACCAAAGATAGTTTTCACTTCTGCTAAAGCAAGAAATAATGTAGTTTCTTTCGAGGAACTAAAGAATAAGATAAAAAATTCTGACCATCCCTTTTTAATTCTTTTTGGAACCGGTTGGGGAATGCCAGAAGAGATTAGAGAAATTTGTGATTACGATTTAGAACCTATTAGAGCTAATGGAGAGTTCAATCATCTTTCTGTGAGAGCAGCGGTTGCTATAACGCTTGATAGATTAATAGGTGAAATTGTTTGATTTCTAGACTCTTCTGTTGTAGAGAATGTGGTTTTGCAGCTTTGTGCAAAATGTTTCTTTAAAATGCTTTAGAAACAATTTCCATATTCTCATTTGTGGAACAAATGATGTGCTGCTTTAGAAATGTTTTCCAAAATCTCGTTTGCTACGCAAACGATGTAAAGTCACTATGAAAAATAATATTTGGGAGGTTTTAAAAATGGACAAAATCATAAATGCAGTAGAAACAAATTATAAAAAAGAAGATATCCCTGAAATTAGGCCGGGAGATACTGTAAGAGTCAACGTGAAAGTTGTTGAAGGGGAAGGTGAAAAGAAAAGAGAAAGAATCCAACCCTTTGAAGGACTAGTAATAAAAATAAGAGGCGCTGGCCTAGGACGTTCTTTCACTGTTAGGAAAATGGGAGCAGATAGAGTAGGTGTTGAAAGAATCTTTCCATTTCATTCCCCATCAATAAGCAGCATAGAAGTACTGAAAAAAGGTAAAGTTAGAAGGGCTAAACTTTATTACCTGAGGGATGTTAAAGGGAAGATAAGGATCAAAGAGAGGAAGGATTGAGCCTTTTGAAAGAGGCTACTAAGAAGAAAATTAAAGATGAGACCTTAGATTGGATTTACGCCATAATATATGCATTGATATTTGGAACAATTATCAGACTGTACGTATTTGAAACAATGATGGTTCCAACACCTTCTATGGTTCCAACAATTCAAGTATACGACAGGTTGTTTGTAGAAAAAGTTACTTATGAATTTGCCGAACCAAATAGAGGCTCGATAGTGGTCTTTTGGACACCTTTTGTGGACATTAGGGCCCAACAACAGTTACGTACTTTTGATAGGTTTATGGATTTTTTTGCTCCAGCACAATTTGAGGGCCATGTAAAATACGTTAAGAGATTGGTAGGGAAACCGGGGGATACCTTAAGACTGGTACCGGTTGAAGAAACGTTTTGGGAAGATATTAAAAACGGAGAAATTCAAAGTACTCCCGAATGGTTAGATTTTATTATTGATTATTATGAAAGTGTAGATTATATCCCAACCCAGATAAAAAACAAGGTTTCAAAACTAGAAATAAACGGAGAAATACTACCTGAATTTGAAAATATTTATTATTTAAGAGATGCAATATTTGAGGATCCTAAATTTTTTGATTATATAGCCTATCCCGATCAATACCGTTATGAAATTGCTACATCTGATTTATTTTTTATGTATAAGGATAACTTCACGGGTAGGTTGATACCAGCTAAACCCACTATTGAATGGTACAGAGAAATGAGAGATACACTCTTATTTACCGATTTTTATGAAAATGAACTTTCAAAATTGGATTTACCTTCCTTAATATTCAAAGATGAAGAAGGCCTTGTAAATATAAAAATTCCAGAAGGATACTATTTCTTCATGGGTGATAACACATTGGAAAGTCAAGATAGCCGCTTTTTTGGATTTGTTCCTGTTGAGAATATTATTGGAACAACTTTTTTAAGAATTTACCCGTTTGACAGGTTCGGTAAGATATAGATAAGTATAGTAAAAACCGCCAAAAGGCGGTTTTTTAAGTTTAAGAATGGCGGAGACGGTGGGACTCGAACCCACACGGGGTGTAACCCCATCGGTTTTCAAGACCGACGCCTTAGCCAATTAGGCTACGTCTCCAAAACAATATGAATAAAATGTCCAACCCACAGGAATTATAACATATAAGGAGCTCTTTGTCAATGAAAGAATCGGATGAAAAGGTCCAAAAAATTAATAAATACATTGATATGCTGATTAACTATCCAGTAAATTTGACTGCCTATGAAAACGAAAAGGATGCCTTTGAAAACCTAATTTTAGACAGTATAATTCCTATTGAGGCAGAAGACAGCTTTTTAAATTCAAAAAAAATTATAGATATAGGAACCGGAGGAGGTATACCTGGTTTAGTATGGGCTATATACTTCCCAGAAAAAGAGTTTTATCTAGTAGATAGCGTATCAAAAAAGGTAGAAGCTTTGAAAACTTTTATAAAAGAGTTAAAATTAACTAACGTTTATTTGTTCTGTGAAAGAGCAGAGGATTTCGCAAAAACCCATCGAGAATATTTTGACTTTGCAACATGTAAAGCGTTAGCCAGAAGTGATATCGCATTAGAATATTTGACCCCACTTGTGAAAGTAAATAGCTATATATCCCTATTCAAAGGCCCATCTTACTTCAAAAATGAGAAAAAATATACACAAAACGTGTTGAACAAGTTAAATATTGCAGAGTTTAAAGAAATTGAATACGAAATCGGAGAAGACAAGAAGAAAAGGTATTTTATACTTTTTAAAAAAATTGGAACTACCTCTCAAAACTATCCAAGGCAAGTAGGTATTCCAAAAAAATTCCCTTTAGGAGAAACGAAATGATCAAAATTATTGTTGATAAGCCTTATGAAGGTTCTATGAATATGGCATTAGACATATCAATAGCCAAACTCAGTGCAATAAGAAAAATTTCTACATTAAGGATCTACCAATGGAAAGTTCCCACCTTATCCCTTGGAAAACATCAAAAAACAGGCAACCTAAACTGGGAGTTTATAAAAAGTAACAATATCTCTGTTGTAAGAAGGCCCTCAGGTGGTAGGGCGGTTTTACACAATAATGAAATAACCTATTCTTTTTCAACCTATATTAACTACGAAAACTTACCAAATAATCTACTTGCAAGCTACTTAAAAATCTCTCAAGCTCTAATAAGATCATTACACGAATTAGGAATTGAAGCGGATCTTGAAAGTTCAAAAAAAGAAGGTGTAACTAAAGATCTTTGCTATGATGCACCCTCATTTTATGAAGTGAAAGTTAATGGAAAGAAACTAATTGGAAGCGCACAATACAGAACGGCAACTTTCATTCTTCAACATGGTTCAATTCCAATTAAGCATGACTATGAAACTTACATCAACTCTTTTAAATACTCTCATACTGATTGGATAAAACGGCATTTAATTAGTTCAACCATCGATTTAGAAACAATTTTAAAAAAACCTATTTCAAAGATGGAGATTGCCAGAGCTTTTGAAATAGGTTTTAAGTCGGTCTTCAAAGAAGAAATATCAGAAGGTGTTTTAGAACAAGAGGAAATAATTCTTGCACAAAAAATGAAAAATAATTTTAACGTTCTGGAGGAAATGAACTAACAATTTGATTAACCAAGGGTTTTAAGCTTTGTTGAGTCAATAGATTAGCATATTCAACATTTATCCATTCTTTAATCCACTTTTCTGCATTTGATTCTGGAATTAATTTATTCTCTTTAAATAGTTCATCATCTTGTGCAGAGTTCAATATCTTTGCAAAGATGTCCGACACGAAAGCTTCAGTTGCTTCTCTCATACCTATTTTATTATAATTTATACCAGATACATTAAATGCTGGTCCAATTACGTTAGTCATTTACATCACCACCAAGTCGGCATATAGGTAAGTTTTAGCACTTTGAATAATTGCAATTATATCTTGAGGTGTTGCTCCAGCCGTTTTTAAAGCTGTAATCAGGTTCGCAACCGTTGCAGGTTTACCACTTATTTTGCCGTTTTCAACACTTACACTGAAGTTACCATAACTAACAGTGAAATCAGCCATTCCGACATCTCCTCCAAGAACTATTGTGCCCGTTCTTTCATTGATCACTATCTTAGCTTTTACATCGGGAGTAACCTCTATCTCTTCAATTAAAGCCAAAAAAGATATAATATCATCTTCAAAATATTTTGGAACTTCTACTTTAATTGAAGAGGGATCAAGAGCTTTTGCAATTTTTAATGAAAAAGTTGAATTTATTGCGTTAGCAACCCTCGCCGATGTTGTAAAATCTGGTTGTTTCAAGTTGATAGTCACCGTGTCTTCATCTACAATCCGAGCAGGAATTTCTCTCTCTATAATAGCCCCTTCAGGGATATAACCAACAACTTTGTATCTTTCTTGCAGGTTAGATGATGAACGAACATTGGCTCCACCAGTTAAAACATTACCTTGTGCAACAGCATAAACTCTATTATCAGCACCATAAAGAGGCGTTTGCATTAAGACTCCATTTTCAATTGAATCAGAATCTCCTATGGCAGCTACAGTAACGTCTAATCTCATACCTTCCTTGTAAAAAGAAGGTATATCAGCGAAAACCATAACAAGGGCGGTGTTTTCTGTTTCAACATAAGAGGTAAGATTGATGTTAAAGTTGGTCAGCATATTATTTATCATCTCAGAGGGTACATCCCCCGAATCTCCTGTACCATCTAAACCTGTAACTAAACCGATTCCAAATAATTGATTGTCCCTTGCACCTCTGAAATTCGAGATATCTTTTACTCTAACTCCAGCAAAGGCATAACCACTTATAATTAAAATTAATAAAAAGGTGACAAATAAATTTTTTCTCATTTTGACTCCCTTCTAAAAAAATATATTTGCTATTCCTGAAAGTATAGAAGTTAACCATGACGGTTCGTTAGGATCCTGTTGGAAAACTATATCTCCATCGTACCAAATCTTTGCATTAGCTAAACTAGAAGAAAAAATAGTTCCGTCTTTTGCTATGTTTTTGGGAGAAACATAACCTTCAACAATCATAGTATTCCTGTTATTCCCCACCTTAATTTCCTTTTCTCCTCTAATTTTTAAAAGTCCATTTTGGTCTTTTTCTTGAATTATACCAGATACAAATAGTTGGACCTCTGCAGAAGAAGAAGAACTTTTTTGATTGTTTTGTACACTAACCTGCGTTGGATCTCCAGCCCCAATAGGTAAAAAATTAGATAAATCTACCCCTCCCATTTTATTTACTACTGAGTTAACCGTATCAACAGACGCCTTTTTATAATCAGGCATATTTTCCGATAAAGAGAGGGAAGGATTTTCTGAAACAACGATGGTTACAACATCTCCTACTCCAAAATCCTGGTTATAGTTGTAAATAGAATTACCTTCTTCATCATTTTTATTCCACAATGACTCAGAGAAACCAAAACTAGTTAAAAATAAAAAAATCAAGAAAAAAATAAAAACTTTTGAAAACTTTTTATTAGTCATTCTTACAAACCTCCTAAACTAACAAGAAGTATAGGACCTTCCTTTAGTTTACCAGTTATTATGTTTCCGCTTTCAACATTCCTAACGCTCAAAGTATCTCCAAAATTCGCATTTGTCATAGCCCTTGCCAAAGTAGAAACCTTTATGCCCTCAAATTCTACCAAAACCGTTACAATGTCTCCAGCTTTAACATCAGGTATACGCTTCAAATAAGTTGAATCTACTATTTCACCTTTTTTTACATCTTTTGTTAATTCATAACTTCCAGATCTTAACAATTCTACATCTACAGGTTTATTGTTGATGGTTAGAACGTTTTTAGTAGCTGGTTCTGTTAATTCTTCATTCAACATTGTTCCTCTGGTTAAATCTTTGGAATATACAAGCACTTCTTCATATTTTGATACATTGGCAATAACTGTAAGTACCTTTTGATTGTTTTTATCGTCTTTAATGTTCAAGCTTAAATACAACTTATCGTAGCTTTGAAAGATCTTTATCACTTCTGCTGATAAAACCTTTTCAGGAAGAACCTTTAGATCAATACTATTCACAGTCAAAGAATTGTCGTACTCTTTTATCTTTTGCTGTAAAAAACTTTCTAAATCAATGTAATTAACATCTAGGTCTTTTTGATCGTTTTTGTATACAACCGTAACCGTACTTTCTTCAAAAACTAGTTCAAAATCGCTGTAATAACTACTCATTAAACCGTACAAAATTTTTGAAAGCTCTATTTCAGAATAAATTATCTTATCATTAACTATATAAGAGATAGTCCTATCTGACTTCATTTCTGGGAATATATCTTTGAGAGAAAAAATCCAATCTTCACTGAATATAACTGCCGGAATTGTAAAAACTATGCTCGAAAAAACAATTGATGATGCAAACAACATCACAGAAAAAAATATAATTTTGATTAATCGTGTCAAAGTCATCAACTCCCTGTCATTTAACAACTACCATCAAAAATACTCAAGGGAGATTACGGTTTATCTCTTAACATTTGAAACTGTTCTTAACATTTCATCAGCGGTTGTGATAGTTTTAGAATTAATATCGTAAGCTCTTTGTGCAACTATCATATCTACCATTTCTTTAACGACATCGACGTTAGACTTTTCTAAATAACCTTGTTGTAAAGCTCCAAATCCATCCTGCCCAGGTATCCCTTCCGTTGGATTACCGGAAGCAGGCGTTTCAGAATATAAGTTATTACCTATGGGTTTTAACCCTCCAGGGTTTAAAAATCTAACAGTGGTGAGATTCCCTACATTTTGAATCGTTCCATCTCCCAAAGAAACACTCACTATTCCATCCGGAGAAACGTTTATTCCCACAGAATTTTGAGGAATCACTATATTTGGAATAACCATCAATCCATCACTGGTAGTAAGTCTACCGTTGGCATCCAATTTAAAAGAACCATCTCTAGTATAGGCTATACTTCCATCTTGCATCTGAACCTGAAAAAATCCATCTCCCATGATCGCTATATCGGTAGAATTGTCTGTTGGCTCTATGTTTCCTAATGTGAAGATCCGTGTTGTTGCAGCCAAACGTGTGCCGTGACCTACATAAAGACCTGTTGGTAAGGTTGAACCTTGAGCAGTTGGAGTACCTGCTTCTTTTACAGAGGAATATAACAAATCTTGAAATTCAGCTCTTTGTTTTTTATATCCTGTTGTATCCACATTCGCTAAATTGTTTGAAATGATATCTAACTTTCTTTGTTCCGCATTCATACCAGTTGCAGCATTATACAAAGACACTAACATAATTTACCCCTCCATTTAAAAATCTTTATAATTATCTAAATTAGCTAAAAGTTTGAAGTTATTTCAATGAGCTTTGCGTTGAGTGAATCCCCTGTTGATACTGCTTTTTGTAGTATATCAAACTTCCTATTTGCTTCGATCATCTTAATCATCTCATTTAAAGCATCAACGTTTGAACCCTCTAGAAACCCTTGTCTCATATAGAAGTTATCTGCTTGTCCTATCTCTTCTCCTGTGAAATAATTTTCACCATATTTATTCAAATTCTCTACATTTAGGACGTTTAATCTTGTGTTTGTCCCTGATATATTACCCTCTTCATCCACAAAAAAATTATCCGGATTTACAACTATGGGGTTATTTTCTTCATCTAATACGTAATCACCACTTTTTGTGACAAGGTAATTTTCAGGACTTAGAGAAAATTCGCCATTTCGTGTGTAAAAGTAGTTACCGTTTCTCTCTATTTTAAAAAATCCATCGCCTTCTATTGCAAAATCTAACTTTCCGTTTGTTTCAAGTAAAGATCCTTGTTCGAGATTTGGAATTACATCGTCCAAAACAACCGAACTATAAATGTTTCCTATCGGTTCGCCTTTTCCCTGTGCATTTTGATATGATCTAATCTCTTTTTCGTATACACTTTTAAATAGGTTAAAATCCTTTTTGTAACCTACTGTGTTAAGATTAGCCAAATTGTTGGAAATAGAGTTCAATTCAGCAAAAGAGTTGAGCATACCAGCCGTTGCATTGTATATTCCTCTCATTTTATTTCCCCCTGTGGTGGATGTTTCTAATTTACTTGTACTTTGTTTAATAATTCTATGTCTTCTAACAAAATTCCTGTACCTTTTGCACAAACAAGATGAGGATCTTCCGGAATGTACGTTCTTACGCCAGTTTGCTCTGATATTAATTTATCCAATCCTCTTAGTCTTGCTACTCCTCCTACTACTATAAGTCCATTTTGCATTATATCCGCAGCTAATTCTGGAGGAGTTTTTTCTAAAATATTTTTTATTTTATTAATTATTTCATTCAATATTGGTTTGATTGCATAGAAAATATCGTCCGAAGTTAGTTTTAAATTAGAAGGAAGTCCTGTTTTGATATTCTGACCTTTAACTTCCATTTCAAGATTTTCTTCTTGAGAAAAAGCCTTGCCTATGTCGATTTTTAACCTTTCAGCGGTAGTTTCACCGATCAAGAATTTATATCTTCTTTTAGTATATTTAATTATTTCTTGATCCATGGCTTCACCTGCAACTTTTATCGTTTCACTTATGACACAACCTCCTAAACTCAAAATTGCTAAGTCGGTTGTACCCCCTCCTATATCAATGACCATGTGTCCGTTAGGTTCTGTTATATCTATTCCACTGCCTATAGCGGCGGCTAAAGGTTCGCTTATAAGAAATACTTTAGAAGCTCCAATCCTACTCCCCGCCTCTTTAACCGCCCTTCTTTCAACGTCTGTAGTTAAAGCAGGTATCCCTATGATTAATCGTGGTTTGTACATATTAAAGCCTTTAGATTTGGCTTTTTTGACGAAATATCTCAACACTTCCTCTATGATGCTGGGATCCGTAATAACCCCATCTTGTACAGGCCTAATAATTTGTATTTGACTGGGAGTTTTCCCAACCATATCTTTTGCTTCTTTTCCAATTGCTAACAACTTTTTTTTAATTTTATCAACTGCTACCACTGAAGGTTCTTCAAGGATAATCCCTTGACCACGTTGATATACTACAAAGGTTGCGGTTCCTAAATCTATTCCTAAATCAGATTTTGCCATAATTAACCTCCTGTTTTTTCTTTAAAGGGATTTTAGAAACTCTTTCGTCATTTTACATTAAGGGTTTTCGCCCATTAAAAACCCCCTAATTCAAAATCAAAGCTTATTATAAAAACCGTTTTGCATAAATCTGCAAAATGTGCCTGGCGGGAGTCGAACCCGCATCTTTGGATCCGGAGTCCAACGCTTTATCCGTTAGGCTACAGGCACATTAATTCCTTACAATTAATATTCAATTGAATTTTCTCTCTGTTTTCTTTAGATGTTATGATTAAATCATAATAATCTTTTAGGTCTGATATCAAAGTGGTACTTTCGTACCCTTTTTTGTAGTAGTACCAAAATATCCAAGGGTCTTTGGCAAAGATAGAAAAATTTTCCAACTCATTATTAATAGGAACATCCCAGATCAAAATATCTTTGTAACATGAAAAATCTTTTTTTAGATTATAAACTTCTTTTTCTACTAAGGCAATGGCATTTTCAGGGCTCTGAATAAAATTGGATAGAATGAGTACACTACTATTCTGGTCTTTGGTCCTTTTTACTTTTTTATAACTAACTTCTCCTCTAACCTCGCTATACAAAGAGGAAGTGGTCAATCTTTCATCTACAAAGTAAATTTTGCATCCTATTCTTTCTTTTACCCTTATGGCTTCATCTATACTCAAAAAACTCTGTTTTGAATATCTCCCAGACATGGAAATTGGTAATCCAAACACGATTAAATCGTCGTGGCTTAAATCCAATGAAACCAAGAATTCTAAGAGTTTTTCAGACTTTATTGTCTCTTTTGGCAATGGAATATTTACATCTTGTTTTAAAATAGCTATCCCACAATTACTCGTCCCATAATCGATTCCATAAACTTTTAAGTTCTTAATAACTCCCATACGATATCTTTCTCCAATTTGACTAAATCATATTTAACTCCATTTTTATCTAATATAAAAATGGCTTTTTCTTTATCTTTAGAGGAAAGGCATAAGACTGGCGCACACGCTTGTAACACAGTTTTTGGGGGAGGAAAGATCTTACAAAAAACGCCGTTCTTCGTTAACATCTCTTTTATTTCTATTATTTGATAATTTTCATTTAGCAAAACCAAATCAAGATCTAACGTTGTTCTCAAATTTTTACTCATTTTATAAACTTCTTGCTCCTTCTTTAGGATTACCTTTCAAGAACTCAATTAATTCTCTTGTGTCTAAATTTTCATAGAAATTTATGGAATTTTTCAATATCCAATTATCTAATATATTTTCCTTAAAATTGGAACTTTCACGTAAATCCTTTAGATTAAAATTATTCAATATTTCTACTTCTTCTTCATTCACCTTTATCAACCCTGCATCTTCCATCACGTTTAAAACGGTCTCTGATAACGATTTATCACCCTTCAAAAGAGAATTTTGTATCTCCTCTACTTTGTAATGACCGTCGGCTATAAAATCATAGACTAGTTTTAATACTTTGAAAGATGGATATTTTCTTGAATACTCGTAAAGTAATTTAACTTTGAACCGATTATTGTAAGCCAATATGATAGTTGTTCTTTGAGTTTTTTTCATCCATGTAGAAACCAGGTCTAAAAGCTCTATGTCCGTCTTTGGAACATCCACAATAATCAAAATTGGAGAAAATTGTTTAACCTCAAACGCTATACCGTTGTTAGAAAAAGAAGTTATATAAAAATTAGCTTTTTCATTTTTAAATTTTTCTCTAGAAATAAGTTTTTCCCTAAAACTCATTGAATGGTTGAAAAGCCTTATATCGTTCTCATCAACTTGTAATTTTTCGTCTAACAGTCTCACTAAAGATTTTTGCCTCTCATAATCGTTCAAAACCAATATTTTTCCATTTCTTTCATTTGTGTAATCCTTCAAAAGTCCCAGAATATTGTTTCTTTCTCTAACCACTTCAAAACTATTATTATTCGAGAAAGATATAAGGATTTTAAATCCTGCTCTTTTTAAAAATTCTTTTAGCTCTTCGCTGTAAATAGAACTAAAAATACTAATTTTAGACTTTTGAAGAGCATATTTTCTAAATTGCTGATATTCAGGCACTTTTCTAACTACCGGATGAAATAATGAATAGTATGGTTCGTCAATAATAATTTCAGTTTGCATAGAATCAAGTAATTCACGATTTTTAATAAATTTGGGTACTGTAACGAATATCACACTATAATTAGATATAAGTTCTGGCGTAAGGGTGTATTGATTGTCAAAATATAATAAATTCTCAGGAAAATAAGTGTTTATTATCTTATATATATGTTCCAACAAACTGTTTGTTGCAGAAACAATTATCAGCTTTTGATGTTCTTCTAATGATAACTGAACCTTTTTCAGTAAAGAATCGTTTTTTATCTTACTTGGAAGAAACATCGCTACCTTATTTCTAGTTAAATTATCGTTTAATATTTCTATATTCATGATCTTGTTCAGCTCATCATGAAGAACATTAGATGCAAAGTTCAATTTTGCAGTTTCACCTTGTTGTATTTCCTTATTAACCATCAAATCTTGCAAGTAAAATTTAACGTAACTATTTTTTAAATTATAAGAGTTCTCTATTCTAAAGGTACCCACAAGATCTGTAAATAGGTCTCTTTTACTATTCTCTGTTAGCTCGCTTAATCTGTAACCCAAATCGTAACCTAAAATATCTATGATTAAGGAATCTTTATTGAGCGTTCCTGAAAAACTTTGAGAACCGTTACGAAAGAATCTTATGTTTTCTAATTTAGCGTTTTTTATCAAAAAAACTGGTTCTTGATTCCCATACCCAAAAGGTTCTAACTTGTTTATATCTTCAAACATCGTTTCCCATATTCCTTCTATTTCCATATCCACATCAATTTGAGATGTTAATTTTTTATCTCCATATAACTCCTTGTAAACCTCGTTAATCTCCTTTCTCAAAGCTTCTATATTTTTAGAAAGAATGGAAAAACCTGCAGCAAACTTATGACCGCCGAACTCTTCAAAAATCCCTCTTTCATTGACTTTGAGAAGGAGCTCCATTAAATCTATGCCCTGAGGACTTCTTCCTGAACCTTTACCCATTTCTTGATTTTTTGATATCATCAAAACGGGTTTATTGAATTGATTTGATAGTTTGGAAGCCACTATCCCAAGAACTCCCATATGCCAGTCTTCGCCGCTTAATACCAATACCGGATCCTTTTTGTATTCAGGGTACAAATCTAACAAACTTAAAGAGTACAGATAGATTTCCTTTTCAGTACTTTGTCTTTTTGAATTTAGTCGGAGTAATTCTGAAACCGCCTTTTTTAATTTTTCTTCATCTTTCTCAATCAACAAATTAAACGCAGACCGTGCGTCTGACATTCTTCCAGCAGCGTTTATCTTCGGAGCAACTTTAAAAGTGATGGTGCGCGAATTTATCTCAGAATCAACTATTTTCAATTCATCGAGCAAATATTTTAAGCCTTTGGTTGGATTAGTCTTTAATTTGTTCAATCCTATCTTAACCAAGTATCGATTTTCCGAAGTTATCGATACTATGTCAGCAATAGTACCCACTGCCACCAGATCTATATATTCAAAGGGGTCTAAAGAATTATCGTAACTTTTGTATAAGGCTTGTAGCAATTTAAAAGTTACGCCTACTCCTGCCAGATCTTTGAAAGGATATTTATCGTCTTCCCTCTTTGGATTCAATATTGCATCAGCTTTTGGGAGATTTTCTTGGGGTAAATGATGATCGGTAACTATAACTTTCATTCCAAGACTTTTCGCATACTCAATTTCTAGTATGGATGTTGTACCACAATCAACAGTAATAATATTGTTATAATTTTTACTTTTTAACTCTTCTATAGCTTTAACGTTTAGGCTGTAACCTTCTTCTATTCTAGATGGAATGTAAGAAGTTACATCGTAACCTATTTTTTTTAAGCCAAGATACAAAACTGAAGTTGCAGTTACCCCATCAACATCGTAATCACCGAAGATCGCCACTTTTTCCTTTTTTTCTTTAATTTGTTTGAGAATTTCTACGGCTTTTGACATATCCTTCATCAAATAAGGGTCAAAACTTTCCAATTCTAAATGGTTCAAAAACTTATCTCCTTCTTCGGGTGTTTCAATATTTCTAGATACTAATAATTTTGCCAAAAAGTCGGAAATTCCCAAAGCACTAGATAAGGTTTTTGCAACTTTATCTTTTTGTTGATAGTAAAAAGCCTTTGGGTCCCAAAAAACCTTCCATTTACTCTCCATATTAAATTTCTCCCTTCTCTTATTTTTTTCTTTATAAATATTATACATTATTAGTACTAAAATATTAAAGAAAGATTTGTAAAGATTCAAAAAAGCTAAATTGTTGTATAATATTGAAGACTGGATGAATCCAATTAGAAGAGGTGCAAGTTAAGTGAAAAATATATTATTGATAATTCTTCTTTCTACTCTATCTATTTTTTCATGGGCTTTAACTCTCGAAGAAATAGAAAATCTTTCAAAAAACCCCGCAACTCTGGAATTGTCATGGGAATATTTTTTAGAGTACATTATAGAAAATCCCAGTGATGCTAGAATTACAGATACAGGTTCATTGATATCAGCTAAAATCTCTTTGTTTAACAAATATAGAAATTATAATTTTGCCAACTTTATTATTTCTGAAGACTTAAAAAATTTTTGCATTAACTTGGGAGTAATAGGCACCAATTTTTCCATTCCAGAAGATGATACCAATAAAATTTTATTCATCTTTCCTGAAATTGTCCCTATTTTGAATAACATATTTAACACAGGGAATTTTGAAGAATCTTATTATAAATATTTGTATAAATTAGAAGGATTGAAAGAACATTTACAAGTAAATTCCTATGAAACCTTCATCAAAACAACTATAAGTAATTCTCTTTCTTCTCCAATTTATTTCGATGAAGACGTTGAAAAGTTTATTGAAGTTTTTGTACCAGCTAATAATTATATCTTGTTTGAAAAGTTTATTTCTGAATCCAAATATCTAGTCGATGAAGATAAGTACCTAGGAGCATATAAACTACTGACATTTTTAAATAAACACAATGCAATAAATGAATCTGTAGTAGCATATTCTCAACTTAAAAATTATTTTTCTTTGAAACAGAAATTAACTTCATTAAACGACCAGGTTTTCTTTGTCGAAAAACAAGAACTGTCTTCTTTTATATCTGAAGTGTACAAAGTTGGAGAGGATTTAAAGGCACTTACTATAGAAAAAAATTTACTTTACAACATATTTTTGCCGTTATTAAAAGCTTTGAATTCTAAATTAGAAAATATACAAGAAAAAGTACCTGTCGTTGATGAAAACTTTGAAAAGTTGTCATTCTCTTTCAACGAACAAATAAATGCCGAGATTTTGAAATTGCAAATGCATATTACGAGAATAGAAAACTTGCCCATTGTGGTAGAAAGTGACAAAGCAACTTTGGTAGAACAACCAACAGACCCACAAGAAGCATCAGCAAGAAGAATCTTTGTTTATTTTTTGCTTTCCATTTTAGGTACCTTTATTGTAATTTTCTTTTATTTTGAATTGTACCCCTCTTATTCAAAAATCAACTTTTTATGTACATTGAAATTAGGGAGATATGCTGCTCATTTGGCTGAAAAACTCATTTTAAAAAATCCAGAAGATTATAAGGCTTTTCTAATTTTGGCAAAATCATATGAAGTTGCAGGGAAGTATAACGCTTCAATCAATGCTTATAAGACCGCTTTAAAATTAAAAGACAAAACAAAAGAAGGTGAATAAGTTGAATTTTTTAGTAATTTCAACTACTCTAAAAAATATACTCGTTGTATTAAAAGATGAAAAGAATAATATTTATACAAGGACTTTGACTGAGAATAAATCCGGTAATTACCTTGCTAACGCGATCAAGGAAGTAGCAGAAGAATCAAAAACAAATATAAAAAATATAGATGAATTTGGTATAGATATAGGTCCCGGATCTTTCACCGGGATCAGAGTAGCTATTTCTACTTTACAAGGGCTTTTAATAGATAACCCAGAAAAAGAAGTTTATACCTTTTTCTCTTCTGATGTTTTGTACCGTTCCGCTGTGAATAACAATCCCAATCTTAAGGAAAAAAAGTTGGCTGTCTTGAAAAGAGCCCGAGAAAATGCCGCATATGCAGCCATATATGAAAATGGGAAAAGAATCTTTGGCCCACAAATGGTCTTTGGAGAGTTTTTAAGAGATTCTTTGAACAATTGTATTTTGATAAATGAAGAAGCAGAATATTTTAAAAACAAATACAAACTGGAAAATGAAGTACTTTATTCAAACATTGATGAAAAGTCTCTAATTGAAGAAGTTATCAAAGGAAAGAGAGTAAAAATAAAAAACTTGGAACCTCTTTATCTTCAAAAACCTTTAGCGGTTGAAAATTTAGAAAAGCAAAAAAACAAAATAGGTCAATGATGAATATCTGTTTGCCTATTTTGTTTTAAAATCCTTATCTAAAATAATATGCAATGAGAAACCTACAAAATAACTCAAACTGTAAAGTATGTTTATAGGGGTTCTATATTTTAAATTAAGTAAGTAAATAAGGAAAGAGAGTATACCACCCGTTAAAAATGAATGCCACAATCCTCTATGTTTCGATAGTTTGTTAAAAATTATTCCCAAAAGTAATCCAACTAAAGTGCCTAAAACTATTATAATAAAATTCGAAAGGTTATAAGGAAAAGGTAGATATTCTTTATACAAGAAATCATATTCAAAGAGATAGTATACACTTCCAAAGATTAAAAACAACCTTAATAATCTGTTTATAAAAGAGCTTTGGTGGTCAATATCTGGGAAATCACTCCCAACAACAAAGAGAAAATAAGAAATCACGATCTCAGTGGAAACATAATAAACCTCGTAAAACAAATGACTATAAACAATATTGAACAATAAAAAAAATACAGGAAATCCAAAAATACCGCTTAATATGTGAGTTTTAAAATTAGGCATTTTTTATATCTCTTATCTGCTCCTTTTCATCAAATGCTAGCACTTCTATAGGAAGCCTTTTTGTCCAAACTTCTATAATCCCGCCATTTTTAATATCTTTATAAAAAAGGACTTTTGGATCAAAAAAACTAATCGTTTTAGAAAGTGTTTTAAAAATGGGCCTGTTGTATTTTTTCAGTTGATTTAATGTTTTGGTGGTGAACTTATCTACAATTAAAGAATTGGCTCCTCCTTCAAACAAAAAATCAAAATAATCTGATATTTCTGTGATATTGATGTTTTTTATCTCACCGTGAGCTAAATTAAAAGTTCCGCAAGTAACAAATTCACCAACAAATTTATACAAAGGCGCCCCTTCCAATTGATAATACTTTTCAAGTCTTTTTAGAGCCTCAGGAGTAACAAATATAATTTTTCCTGTATACAGAACATTGTCACCGTTTTTTAATTTTTTTAATGTATCTAGAGAAACGGGGTAATTTATGTTAAGCAAAATACAAGAGCCTCCTTATTGTTTTCCTACTACTTAATTGTACTCAGTTGAGAACACTTAGGCTTTCAAATATCGGATTTTAGTCGTATTTACTGACTATTTCATACGTTAATGTTTTAAGAGAAATAACAAAATCCACATTCTCAATAACAACACGATCGTCGGAGTTCAAAGTTACCGGAGCAAAATTCAATATTCCTTTCACACCGGCTTCTATCAATATATTTGCAACCTCTTGAGCCACATTTGACGGAACAGTTAATATGGCTATTTCAAAATCAAGATCATTGTTTTTATTTTTTAACTCTTTAATATGTTTTATGAGAATACCGGGTAACAAAACAGAATTGATTTTTCTTTTATCTACATCGTACGCCGCAACTATTTTAAACTTGTATTTTTCTAATTCAGGATAATGAGAGATAGCCTTACCAAGATTTCCCACCCCTATAATTGCAACATTCCAAATTCTTTCCGTCCCTAAAATCTTTTGAATCTTTAAACACAGATTTTCAACATCGTATCCTACTCCCCTCTTCCCAAACTCTCCAAAATAAGATAGATCTTTTCTAACTTGAGAGGCTTTTATGTTTAGAGCTTCAGCGATCTCATGAGAAGAGGTCTTTGGTATTCCATCCTCCCGTAACTCTCTTAAAAATCTATTGTACATGGCTAGTCTTTTTATTGTAGGTTTAGGCACTTTTGGTGATTTCATATTCATGAGAAAGTTCTCACCAACGTGTTAATGATAGTTCATTTACAAACTGGTGAAAAACTTTTTTTCACCTCCTATTTGTTATTTCTTATTTGACCACTATGTTTATAATCTTTTTAGGAACGTAAATAATCTTTTCAATCTTTTTACCAGAGATATATTTTTGAACTTTATCATCTTCTAAAGCATAACTTTTTACTTCCTCTTCGTTTAAACTAACATCAACCGTTATCTGAGTTCTCAACTTCCCGTTTATTTGTACAGCTATAGTAATTTCTTCGGCCTTTAACGCATTTTTATCGATCTCAGGCCAACTTGCTTTAAATATAAAATCATCTTTTCCAAAATTCTTCCATAATTCTTCGCTTATGTGGGGCGCAATAGGAGATAACATCAATACAAAATCTTCAGAAAATTCTTTTAGTAAGTTGAGGTTCCAATCTTTATCGTCCGTGTTATTCAGATATGAGTTTAATTCATTCAAAAGTTCCATAAGTGAACTTACAGCAGTGTTAAATTGAAAATTGCCTTCTATATCGCTCGTTATTTTCTCAATAGTTTGATGCAACTTTCTTCTTAAATCCTTTTCAGATTTATTTTTCAAAGGATACTTTGGCTTATTTTCAAGATGAATTATCTTTTCCTGTATTTTCATGTACGTATTCCAAACCTTATTCAAGAATCTATATGTCCCTTCTATGCCTGAATCATTCCATTCAGCATCCCTTTCGGGAGGAGCCATAAAAAGAATGTAAGTTCTCAAGGCATCTGTACCATATTTTTCTATCATTTCTTCAGGAGACACAACGTTACCTTTTGATTTAGACATCTTAGCCCCGTTCCTGTATATCATACCCTGAGTGAAAAGATTTTTGAAAGGCTCATCAAAACTAACATAGTCAAGATCTTTCAATACTTTGGTAATGAATCTTGAATAAAGTAAGTGTAATATTGCATGTTCGACTCCACCTATATACTGATCTACAGGTAACCAATTATCTACATCCTCTTTATTGAAAGGTTTATCTTCCAGTTTTGGATTCACATATCTTATATAGTACCATGAGCTATCCACAAAGGTATCCATCGTATCAACTTCTCTTTTAGCTTTCCCACCACATTTTGGACATGTTGTTTCTTTAAAATCGGGATGATCGATCAAAGGACTTTTGCCGGTTGGCTCAAATTCAACATCCCTAGGAAGTTTTACGGGCAAATCATTTTCAGGCACAGGAACTACCCCACATTTTTCACAATATACAATGGGAATAGGAGCTCCCCAATACCTTTGTCTTGATATGAGCCAATCTCTCAATTTGTACTGGGTGACAACTTTTCCGACCTTTTTGTCTTCTAACCATTGAGAGATTTTCTTAATAGCTGTTTGGTTATTTAATCCCGTAAATTCTTCAGAATTGACCAAAACACCTTCACCAACGTAGGCTTTTTCTAGAATTTCTTCAGTCAACTCCTCATCTTCAGGCATAATAACAATTCTTATGGGAAGATCATATTTTTTCGCAAATTCAAAGTCCCTTTGATCATGTGCAGGAACAGCCATAATTGCTCCAGTACCGTATTCATACAAAATATAATTCGCAACGTAAACGGGAATCTTTTCTCCATTTACGGGATTTATTGCGTAACTTCCGGTGAAGACACCCTCCTTTTCAGCTCCCTCAGCGGTTCTTTTAAACCTATCTTGCAAACTTACTTTTTGCAAAAATTGATTTACTTTCTCACTATATTCTGGAGTTGTTAATTCCTCTACAAGAGGGGATTCGGGAGCCAATGCCATAAAGGTAACTCCCCACAAGGTGTCAGGCCTGGTAGTGAAAACTCTCAAGCTCCCTTTACCATTATCCAGCTTAAATTCTACTTCTGCTCCCACACTTTTACCTATCCAATTTTTCTGCATTGTTTTGACATTCTCAGGCCAGCCATTCAATTTTTCCAAATCATTTAGCAGCTTCTCAGCGTAGTCAGTTATTTTGAAATACCATTGTTCTAACTGTTTAATTTCCACAACCGTTCCGCATCTTTCACATCTTCCGTTCACAACTTGTTCATTAGCGAGAACCGTTTTACAGTTTGGACACCAATTAACAGGTGCTTTTTTCTTGTAGGCCAATCCATTTTTATACAATTGTAAAAAAATCCATTGTGTCCATTTGTAGTAATCTTCTTTACATGTTATAACTTCTCTTTCCCAATTATAGCTGATGCCTAACTTTTTAATTTGATTTCTGATGATATTGATGTTTTGCATAGTCCAATCTTCAGGATGAATGTTCCCCTTTTCTATCGCAGCATTTTCTGCAGGCAACCCAAACGCATCAAAACCAAATGGATGCATGACACTGTACCCTCTCATCCTTTTGTACCTAGCTATAACGTCGCCAATAACATAGTTTTTTACATGACCAACATGGAGGGTTCCGGAAGGGTAAGGAAACATTACCAAATCATAATATTTTTTTTGGTACTCTTCATTCGACACTTTAAAAGCATCTTTTTCTTGCCAGTTTCTTTGCCATTTTCTCTCTATCTCTTGTGGGTTGTAAGTTTTTTCCATCTATAGTCATTCCTCCAATGCTATCTATGATTTCTCTTTTGTTAATTATACCACAATTGACTATTTTCCTGTAACCGTTGGAATATAGAGGTTTAAATCTTCCATTATGTTTGAAATTTCTTTATCGGGATGTTTGATAAGTCTGTATTGACCAGGTTCTTTTATCAAAAAAAAGGTATTTTCAGGTACTCCACTCCTAAACGAAGCGTTAAAAGGAAGTGTATAGGTATATTGAGTTTCGATGGAAGGCTCTTTAAAAAAGTAAAATTTGTATGGATTCAACCCTGGTTTTAAATTTCCTTGAAAGATGTATCTACCCTCTGGATTTCTAAACGCCACCCACACATCGGAAGAACCTATAATATATATCTGAATGTAACCGGCATCTGATGGTTCATCTAAATTAGTGATAATTTTGTCCAGATCGTTTAGATTTTTTTCTAAAAAGTTGTTTGAAACTATGAATTTTTCAACCACACCATCTGGTTCAAAATATCTATTGAGATTAGTGATCTCTTTTTCTTGAGTCTCCAATTTTTCATTGACTGTTGAATTTAATCGATTGAATTGACTTTGCAGATCCCTCCTAAGTTCTATCACTCTAATCTCTGTGACAATGGATAAAACTATTGCTACTAAACTTACCACAAAGATAGTTATCTTAAATTTCATACTTACCTCCGAAAATCTCCGCTATATTATTGTATTCTTCTATATTTCTTGCGAAAATTTTTTTTATCTTCTGGATGGTGTTATCGACTTTTTTTGTATTTATTTCCATTTTATCCCCGATTTCTTGATATGAGTATCCATCTATCCATAATTCAACAATTTCCCTTTCGTTGCATTCGAGTTGTTCAAGACTCTTTGATAAAAAATATTCCTTGAGAAAATCCTTCTTTTCAGTATCAACGCTTTCTATATAATAATCGGCGTTTTCTGTAAATTCATCATCTGTGTTTTCCATGCTTACAGCTTCTGTCAAAACTTTATGTTTATTTCTGTTCAAGTAGGTGACAAAAGACTTGATCTCCGAAGAGATATTCATATAGGCAAAGCTTGAAAATTTAGCGTTTGCATCTTTTCTGAAATTATATACCGCTTGAATTAAACCCACCAAACCTATTTGTAAAAAGTCTTCGAATTCCAGCCATGTTCCATAATATTTCCCAACAATCGATTTCACCATAGGTTCAAACTTTTCAAGAATTATGCCTAGGGCTTGGTTGTCTCCTATTTGTGCAAGTTCTATAAGTTTATCCAAATTCATTCCCCTTAGCCTATAGATATGCCTACTCATATTGCTCCTCACAGCTACTAGATATTTAATACCTTTAACAACCTGAAAGATTTATATTTATAGTCCTTTTGCTTAATTCATTACAAAATTCAACTTTATTGATTCTTTTCTATTATACTACATTCAGCAAAATACTTTCAAAAAAAAGGGCGCCAAGCGCCCTTTTTTATGATTGTCTAAACCTTTGTTTTTAAAACCCTATGGCAAAACTTGATTTGAATGTAAACCCGTTCAAATCAAAAATTTTTTCAAGATCCTTTGCAGTAAGGGATAACTCCGTTCTACTTTCAATAATTCTGCTATCTATTCCAAAACCTAAGAATGTACTCCAATAATCATGATAATTTTCAATACCAACTGTCAACGGGATAAAATTGAAAAGAGAAGTTTTAGCTTGTACACCCCAGTCGATCTCTTGAGTATCCACATAGAACTCACCATATGGAATGACATCAAGTAAAACTACCGGTATCCTAAAAAATCCAGTAACACTCATTGGATAAGCATATGTTTCATTTACAGATTCAACCTCAATAGGTGATGAACTACTGGAATCTTCACTAAAAAGACTAATCGTTTCTTGATAAGAGATCTTGTAAGAAACCTTTGCCGGTATAACCGTTATGTTCTTTACAGCGATCCCCACAACAGGATTTTTAATCTCTCCAAAGGTTACACCTGCATCTATGGAATGTCCTGCATCGGTTAAAAATTTATCTGTTATGGTGTTAAACGTTATACTGTCAAGCTCATCACTGTTAAAAGGAGAGTACAAATCAACGTTCATGTTCAACTGGGCCGTTATTGTTCCTTCCTCTGTATCTGTAGAAAACTCGTATCCAATATCTGATTCCTCGGTATAGACTATGGGCAAAAATAAGTTGTAAACCAACCCAACCGACATACCATCGAAATTATAAGAAGCGTACGCCCCTGCTTTAAAAGATGTATCCAAATTTAACAACATCGTACCTTCGTCAGGTGTATTTATTTCATTACCATTGGCGATAAGATCTATCAAATCGTTTGGTACCGTCAAATCGCTTTTTAAATCACCATTGAGTACAACCCCAACACCCAAATCAAAGATATTTACTACTAAGTGTCCTTCAACATTATCATTGGTTATAAAGAATAAATCATCCGCTCCTAAGGAGGCATATATATCGTCGAAATCAACAGTAAACTTTGTAGCGGTCAATATGGGTAAAAGGTCTGCTACTTTGTAAGCGTTTTGATAGACCATTATATCTGGAGAGAGCTCAATTTCAAAATAATTTCTTTTACCTATTGATTCTAACAAAAGCGGATTCAAACTACTATCAAAAGATCTCAATCCTTCTGAAAAAATGATCAAAGAAATCGAAGAAACTATTAGCAATATTATAAACAATTTTTTCATAGTCATCCCCTCCTTTATTGTGCCCTTATAGGAATCGGTATTGTTATGTCTGTACCAAGATCCAACCAGAGGCTAAGATCTAACCTACCATCCATATTCAAAGTTCCTGTCTCTGATTGTGGTAATATTACTGTGAACACCAAATTGAAAGGAACCGTATCTTTCATATCTTCGATAAGGCCTGTTAAATTAAATTCAACAGTTTTATCTTCACCGACCGTTATTACCTTCGTTTCAGGTTCTGAGGCAGTAGCTTGATTATTTTCAACATCCCACCCTTGAACTTCCATCTTTAAGGGCAAACCAGTCGTGTTGTCGTAATCCATGTGAAGTATTAATGATTCCATATCATCGAGTATATCGCTCAAAACATCAGAATCTTCACCAGATCTGCCAAAGATATCCTCTTGGGGTACTTCATCTTCATTAGTATACAACTCTATGTCTTCAGTTATTGTGAATTCAAAAGGAAAATCCACCAAGAGTGCTATTGTTGTCGTTGCATACGCTGTAGATTCACTAGCAAAAGTTATTGACATAGATTCCAAAATCAAATCATTTTCAACATTAAAAAGATCTGCCAAATCAGTTTTAACTCCTGATGTTAATTTTTTAGGGCTACCTCCTGAAGTCAATGTGGCGTCAACCGTTACCCCTGTTGCATTTGTTACTACAAGAGTGGCTGGAAGGGAAGTTAACTGAATATCCTCCAAGATCCCCAAATCAATTCCTGAAAAAGAGGCTAACGGTTCAGGAGAAGTTAGAAGAGTATATTCGTCCGCAGGAACCGAACTAAAATCAAACGGTGCTATTTTAACCAAAATTTCTTGTCCGTCGAATATTTTCAAATCTACCCCATAAGTCAAGGGATTATCAGACTTTTGTGTGACGGTGGCATCGGAACCAAAACTTTCACTTAAACTACTTACAATATCTTCAGTATCCACTAAATCGGACATTGTAATACTTTCTGTTGCAATAGGTGCTTGAATAGTTGGATCCATTTTTAACTCAATCTCTTCAAGTGCACAGGACGTAAACAAAAATATACTTACAACTAACAACAAAAATACATAATAAAACCTTTTCATTTTTCTCACCCCCAAATTTATTTTTTTTCGCTACCTTTAGAAACTTTAAAACCTGTTTTAGCAGTCTTTCATCTTACAACTAACCAGAAAGTACCTGTGTTTTTTTGAAAACCTAAAAATCTCTAATTTATTTAAAACATCAGATTATACCATATTTATCTAAAATTAGATTATTTTTTTTAACTTCCTAAATTAATTTGATAATACTTTCTTTCCAAATAAAAAGAAAATGCAAAATAATTTAATTTTTTCGAATACGAGCCTTAATAATAATTAGCTATAATAAAAATACCCATCCCCCCGAAACATCATGATTGATATTTCGGCCCATCCAATGAGGACGCGTTTGCGTCCTCATTGTTTTATTCCCCCCACTTATTTGCCTATGAAAAGTTCGATAAAAGTCTATTTCTTACCTCTTCCACATCTCCTAAGGATTTTATATCTCCAGGCTTAGGGACTTCTTCTATACTCCATGGTCCAAATTTGATTCTTTTCAATTCTATAACTTGATAACCTAAAGCCTTTATCATGAGTTTTATCTGCCTTTTTTTACCTTCGTTTAAACTGATTTGCAAAAGGGATAGATCTTTTTCTTTTTTCAAAATTTTCACCTTGGATTTCATCGTTTTATATCCGGTTTCAAGTGTGATACCTTCTTCCAACGTCTGCAATTCTTTTTTTGAAGGCGTACCTTTTACCAATACTTCATAAACTTTTGTGACTTTATTTTCAGGTCTTAACAGATAATTGGCTAACTCACCATCGTTTGTCAGAAGCAAAATGCCGCTTGAATCGTAGTCAAGCCTACCAACGTAAAAAACTCTTTCTTCAATCTTTCCTTTCAGCAAATCATTTATTGTCTTTCTGCCGTATTGGTCTTTGAAAGTACACAAGACTCCTTTGGGTTTGTTCAAAAGGTAATAAACTTTGCTTTCAGCTTTCTTTTGTAGCTCGGAAAGATAATATTTTTTATTGTTAAATTCTATGAAATCATTTTCTTTTATTTCATACCACGGTTCTTTAACCAATTTACCGTTGACTTTCACGCCTTTAGTTAATATGTACTCTGAGGAATGTCTTCTACTCAGAGATATTATTTGAAGAGCCTTTTGTAGCTTCATTCTTTTTCATTTCCTCCAACTTTTTCAACGTTTTATCTGGTAAGAATTCGTAAAATTTTTCGGTAAGATGGTAGTATGTATGGTTTTTCTTTTTACTTTTTTTAACTAGATCGTATTCCATTAATTTCTTTAGTTGATAGTAACTATTTTTACCTCTGATTTTTTCCATTTCAACAACCCTGCTATCTCCATTCATAAATAGTATCGCTAATACTTCGAATTGAGTTTGTGTTAATTCAAATTTTCGAGGATTTGGAAAGATCATAGATTTTATTTCTGGCTTTATTTCAAATCTGTATTTGTTGCCGTTTTTTATCAATTCCACACCGTGTTGGTCACCGATATAATGCAGTTCTATTTCTTCTATATAATGTCTCAATTCTTCTTCTTTTATCTTTAAACGCTTGGAGATCTCTTTGAAAGATATACCGTTGGGCTTTGAGAATATTAATGCTTCTATCATTCGAATTTCTACATCTATTTTCTCTTTAGCCATTCAAATCACTTCCGAGATTTTGCGAGCTGAGTTTAATGAAGAGACCTTTTTCATATTTGAAAAAACCACGATTTACCAAAATTAGGGAAGCTAAAAACATTACCAAAAAATTCATCTTTTTATGTTGGGCATATTCGAAAAGATCTAGAATATTAAACTCGTCTTTTTTTTCGAGCATTCCTATTGCATCTTCTATACGATAACTTTCCCTGATAATCTCGAGTTTTTTTTGTTTTGTGATGTAATCATCGAAGAACTTTACCAGCTGATTTTCAACGATCTCTTTTTCTATTGATGCCTTATTCTTAACTCCAACAGGTTTTTTCTTATCTTCACCAAAATCTTTTTTAATAACCTCTTGAACTTTTTTGATAACATCGTAATTTTCAATGGTTTCGTATATGACCTCTCTATGTTTTCTAAATTCTTTGTCGTTATTAGAATTGGGAAGTAATTCTTTGGACTTCAAAAATGTCAAATAAGACGCTAATTCTAAAAATTCTCCTATGGAGTTTAAATCATTGAAGTTATCGTTGACGTAATCAACGAATATATCTGAGATGTAACTCACAGAGATTTTCCTAACAGGAATCTTTTTTTCTTTTATTAATTCAACGAGTTTAAAAAAAGGGCCAGAAAATATGTCTAATTTTATATCAACATAGTTAAAGTTAATTATACGTTCCTCCTTACCATCTTAAATGTAAACTCTCTCTAACCTCTTGCATAGTTTGGCTGGCAACCTTTCTTGCCTTTTCGTTCCCATCTTCAGCTATTTCTATTGCATCTTCCACAGAAGTAGAAGCTAATTTATCCCAAACTGGTTCAAGTCTTTCTTTCATGTTTTTGATCAACAACTTTTTACAGTCAACACACCCGATCCCGGCTGTGGTGCAACCATTCCATACCCAATCTTTTTCTTCTTGGGATTTGGTGAATGCCTTATGGTAATCCCATACTGGGCATTTTTCAGGATTTCCAGGATCTGTTCTTCTTATCCTAGCCGGATCGGTCATCATGGGTAGAATTTTCTCTTTCAACTCTTTCTCATTAGTTTCTATGTTTATAACGTTACCATAGCTTTTAGACATTTTTCTTCCATCTGTACCCGGTAGTTTTGGCACTTTGGAAATGATCGGTTGTGGTTCAGGAAATATTTCTTTGTACTTCATATTAAACTTTCTGGCGATTTCTCGCGTGAATTCCAAATGGTAAATTTGGTCTTCACCAACAGGCACACTATCTCCTTTATATATTAAAATATCTGCAGCTTGTAAAACAGGGTATCCCAAAAAACCTAAGTTAGTTAAATCTCTAGTTGATATGTTGCTTATTTGTTCTTTATAGGTTGGTATTCTTTCTAATCGTGAAACAGATGCTATCATACTAAAAATTAAATAAAGTTCCGCGTGTTCTTTTATGGCGGATTGAACAAATAAAACACTTTTTTTAGGATCCAACCCTACCGCCACATAATGCCTGATTATATCAAAAGTAGATGGTTGTATTATCTCGGGTGTATCATAATGAGAGGTCAAGGCATGCCAATCAGCGACGAAGAAAAAATTTTTGTCTGATTTATTTTGAATCTCTACCCAATTTTCTAAGGTAACAAAGTTTCCTATGTGTAATTTACCAGTAGCTCTCATTCCACTTAGAACGGTCATCTTTTACCTCCGTTTATTATATGTTTTTTTCTGTTCTTAATTATTATAGCATAGATTTGCTGTTAAGGGGCTTTAAAATTATATAAAGAAGTTATTCTTTTCATAATTTTTATGGTATTTCCTTTAGGATACACAAACTTCCATAAAGAATTAATAAAATGAATCAATAGTATGACTGGGTTAATCGTTAAAGTTTTCTTAAGATAAGTCGATAATGAATAGGTGAGAAATAATACAAAGGAAGTGAAGACCATGGATAGTAACCCTTATGTTGGTACTTTTCAATTAACTGGCGCCGTTTCAGGAATGGATACACAAGCAATGGTCCAAAAATTAATGGAAGTAGAACAACAACCTTTAAATAGAGCTCAAGAAAAATTTAATACTCTTACCTACAAACAAAATCTGTGGATGCAAGTTGACAACAAGTTGGAGGATTTTTATGATTATCTGATCACTTTCAAATTGAAAAGTACTTTGATCCCAAAAAGTGCCATATCTTCTGACGAAAGTGTATTAACCGCTACTGCTCCTGCAGATGCTGATAACTCAACTTTTTACCTGAAAGTTAATTCTTTGGCTTCACCTACCGTTCTTTTAGGGGAGAACATAGACTCAACGATTAAAAAAAGTTCAACTGTAGGAGAGGTTATAGGTACAACAGGGGATTCAACTTTTACCATAACAAAAGGAAGTGATTCTGATACTATAACCGTTTCAGACAGTGAAACAATTCAAAACCTCATAGACAAAATAAACAATTCAACCTTGGGAGTAGAAGCAAAATTTGATGATGCAAACGGTAAATTTTTTATTCTCAACAAAGAAAATGGAAATGTTGATATTAACTTATCTGCCACTTCGGGCTCTAACGGTGAAACCTTAATTACAAAACTTAATTTAAATGGAACACCTGCAGCAGACAGCGATAATACTGTTAGGACCTTAGGGAGTTTGGGACAGGTTGAATTGTCTTTTGATGGGAGCATGACTATCACCACTTATGACGGCCTAACAGAAAACACTTTGAACGTTTTCGGTACAACGATCGATTTAAAATCAACCTCTAGTAGTTATGTGAAAATTTCTATTGAACAAGATATAGACAAGAGTGTTGAAAAGATAAAGGAATTTGTCGATAAGTACAACGAAACGATTAATTATGTTTATGATTTATTACATGAAGACCGAGTTACCGATAAGCCTACTGAAGAGATGACAGAAGAAGATTATATGAAAGGGATGCTAAAAGGGGATAATAACTTAGAGAAAATATTTTATAATTTAAGAAATATGGTTTACTCACCTGTAGATATAGAACAGTCTGGTTCTCAATATAATGCGCTTTTTGATATTGGCATAACCTCAGGAGATTTAGGGGCTGGTTATGAGAATACAATGAAAGGACTATTGAGCGTCGATGAAGATAAACTTAGAGAGGCTTTGAATACTAATGCTGAAGATGTTTGGAAGTTGTTTGCAACAAACGATACAACTAATAAAGAATATGGTTACGCTCAATCTGTTCAGAATTATTTGTATGAAGTAACTAAGTTCAATGGCTATATAGATCAAATTGCCGGAACGAACGGCACCATAGGTAACGAGATGAGACGACTAGCAAATGAAATGACCAACCTATTAGACAGGCTTCAAAGAAAAGAAGCACAATATTATGCCCAGTTCTCAGCTATGGAACAAGCCATTCAACAATTGAACGCACAAGGATTGTACATACAAAACGCTTTTTCTAACCAATAGATAAATCAATAACCGGTACTGTTTTAAAACAGTACCGGTTATTTTATTTTTACTATTTTTATTTTTTTACCCGACAGATTTTTCTTGTGCAGCTTCAGCTTCTTTTTCAGGTTGAACAACTTCGTAATTT